>JBJKOV010000241.1:0-7999 GCA_046707105.1 Thermodesulfovibrionales bacterium | reverse complement strand
TTTCGGAACCGGATCTCATCTGGCAACCACCGCTGTCTATGCCGGAGATGTTTATCTCGGGGCACAAAAACTGGCACAGTTTACGGCCACCTCTACCAGTACAAACTACACCGGGATCAACGGCCAGATATGGGATTACGAAATAATAGTCCCGCTGAGCGGGTTTACCGGACTGGATTACCTCGGCGACTTCTTCTCGGTAAAGACAAACCGGATAAATACCGGGGTATTATCGCCCCCCACCATTGACCGTGGCATTATTTACGCTGCATCGCCCGCTCTCAAGTCGTTAATAGGACTTGAGGTGGAAATTTACGGGAACACGCTAAAGATTTTTTACTGAGTATTGCCCCATGAGATGCCAAAGCGGACGACCAGCGCCTGCCTGCCGGCCAGCCGGCAGGCAGTTCCGCCACTCTCGCGTTTATTGATTTTACTGACTTTTTTGGCTTTTTGCCGATCGCCGCTCTTACGCATTTTTTGAAGCGTGTAAAAATATAAATCGGAAATTTTACATAAAAATCAGACAAGAGTTGTCCCTCGGAATCCTCCATCTGAATATCGTCGTCTGCCCCGATAGCCACTTACAAATAATTCTTGACATCCTCCCGGGAAAGGACTATAAATGAATTGAAGGGAAGCAAAATAAGTGGTGGTTTTGCTCTTCTCAAAGCGGCAAAACAGGTTGGGACTGAAGGACGTAGCGCCTGGATAGAACAGAATTCGGGCAAAGTGTCACAAGATGTTCAAACCGCCGTAATGAGGAGAAGCAAACACCACTTTTTTATTTTCCTGTCCGCCTGGATCACACATAAATATTTATTGATGAGGTGAAATCCGGTGTTTATAGCTTTGGTGGATTGGGACAAGTGCACGGGGTGCGGGGATTGCATAAATGCCTGTCCGGTCAATTGCTTTAAGATGTCAGACGGCAAGAGCTTGCCTCACCGGTCGTCCTATTGCATAAACTGCGGCACCTGCCTGGAGATCTGTCCCGTCCACGCCATTATTATCAGCATCGGCTGGGGAGGCTGACAACATCTTTCGTCATCATGTTCTGTAACCTGCACTACTATCTCGCGGTTCCAGTTAAAGTGCGGAAGAATGACGGCAATTCCTGTAAAATAACCCTGTGTTTACACTTCACGAACGGCTGAGGGCAGACACCCTCGACATCACGCGGCTGCGCCTGTCGCGAGTGCTCCTGATGAACGACAGCTCCTTTCCGTGGCTCATCCTCGTTCCGGAGAGGGAAGACATTCGCGAGCTTTACGATCTGGATGAAAAGGACCGTCCCGTGCTCATCGAGGAGATCACGCTTGCCTCGCGCGTTATCCGGCATCTCTATAAGCCCGACAAGATCAATATCGGCGCGCTGGGCAATCTTGTGCCTCAGTTCCATGTTCATGTAATCGGCAGATTCGAATCAGACCGCGCGTGGCCCGGGCCGGTATGGGGCTCCGGACCCTCACAACCGTATGAAGATGACAAGAGAGAGTATACGCACAAGCGGTTCAAAGATGCGTTTTTGAATTATCTGGCTTCACAGTGCCGGTGCTGAGAACAGGATTAGGGACTTTCGCTTCATCCAAAAACATCACTTCCGGTATAACATACCGATGAAGCGTCAATAAGACATCATTCAGGAAGACTTACCTCCAGCCTTTTCCTTTTTTGCCTGTCTTTTTTCTTTCAGCGTGTGCTGTGCTTTCTTCTTAGCATTCGGCTTCTGTTTGTTGGTTTCCTTGCTCATGTTGTCCTCCTCGATAAGACTTACTCTCATTCTACAGCATCCCTCAGAATAGTCAACGGTATGTGCGCATTCCCGTAACTATGGCTTCGCGTGATATAATACGGGATGAAAGATAACGGGGTAACGCATGTCTATCTTGGATGACCTTTATAATGCCTTGACGAAAAAGGCGCAGACAGCAAACAAAGACATTACAAGGGAACTGGTGGAAGACTGGGTGGGGGATGGTGAGTCTGTTGACAAACAGATGGCCTTCATGTCTGCAGCTCTTGTTGAATATACCGCCGAAGAAATGGTGGAGGATATCCTTCAGCTGGCTTATTTGGATAACTGATGAAAAGAAATCGCCCCTCGCCCGGTTGCCGGGATAAGGAACGATAAGCTACCGTCCCTTATCCCGATTATATATTCAGTTTCTTGATCACTTTACTTCCCGGATTGCTCAAATCGGCAACGTCCTCAGGGGCCCGGTTTATTTTAACGCATTCACTTTATCCAGTATGGCTTTTAAAAGTGCTTCCTCGTTTTTAAGCTTGGCCTTGATGTTGTGTTTACCCCCGGATGCGATCTCCCCGCGCAGTTCCGACATGAAGCTGTCAAGCACCAGGAGAAGCACCTCTTTCTCATTTTCCGTGAGTTCCAGATTCATTACAATTCCTCCTTCACAAAAGTTTTTTACTCCTACTCATATCATATCTCAATAATTACGGCCCAACAAGCATGTAATTGAACAACTCTTTTCAGTGAGGAGTGGGCATTGGGGGATTCTTCTAAACATATTCAACCTGACACTTATAAAGCCGTCAAACAGAGGATGCCGGTGGCAACACCGCTGCGGTAGGCGGCGCCGCAATGTATAGAAAACACGTTATGCAGGAAATCACTGAACGTCGCGCCCGCGGGGCGGGCTGAAAGCTCAGAAGAAAGTCTCAAGGACTTCCTCTTCAGGACAATTAAGATCCATTTTGATCAACTAACATCGGATGTGAATAAGTCGTGTTAATAAATCCATATGTCCTTGTATTCTAAGGACTTGTCCGCATTGCCTAAAAAATAGGCACCATAAGTACATGAAATTAAAGCATTCTGGCTGGCGATGGCCATACCAATAAAGTCAATGCTTTCTTTGTTTTTATAGATGTCGCTTTCATAATCGCGCCTGTTGCGGGTTCGTCCTAAGTGACAATCGCGACACCTTCCGACTTATGAGATACGACCAGTATTTCGAGTCCGTCCTCCCGGCGAACAGCCCGGGGCCTCTGTCCATCGCCTCCATAAATAATTCGGGCTCAGGGTCTTTTTTTCAGGTAGTCGCCGAGCAGTGTCCTGCTGTGCTCGTCATCGTGACAGTAGATGCAGAGATTCTCCCAGTTGGAACCGTCAGAGGGATTATTCATGTGGTCCCCGTCCTTGTGGTGGACGGTCAGCAGATGACGGTCCTTATACTCAAATTCCCTTCCGCATTTGGCGCAGATGAGCCCGTGAATCCTCAGTGACTGCTCCCTGTAACTCCCTGACTGTCTCCCGGCCTGTTTCAGGTCTCTGATAATATCCTCTACGGACTTGCCGCTGTCTTTCTTCCTTGCCATATTCTTTCATCCTCCCTTCGGGTATGCGGCTCTTTGCGGGGAAATCCTTCGAGAGTCGTGCTGCGAAATAAGCCCGGAACGGCAGAAAGAGTGCTTTCCGGGTGAATGGGGGCTCTTTCCGCCGACAGATACAGGACAGACGATATCGGGTTCATCTTAAGTGGTGCAGCCACTTTATAAGTCCGTCAACGAGATCCTTTAAATAGGGCCAGCCCACGGACAGGACTATCACCACACCGATCAACCCTACGGCAGTCACAAAAACCGCGAAGGTCCTGACCACAGCACCCCGGACCACCCTCCTGACGGTCTGTTCGCTCATAATTCCGAGCCATGAAAGAATATGCGCCGGCAGTTCAACGATAAAGCGAACGCCCTCCCTCAGCCAGATAAAAGGATTTCTCAGGCAGGCGGCCTGCTCCCTCCGGACGTCCTCGATGATGCCGATATGTCTGAGCAGCTCCTGGAGCAGTGAACTTCCGTACCTGACCGCCACGCTGCCCCTTGAGAGGAGCCCGTCATGGAGCGCACTCCTGAGCTCCGGCAGCATGCTTATAATGACGGGGGTATCCCTGTACTGCGGATTCTCACCAGCCCGGCTGCGGGATGGAAGCAGCGGCTCGGAACTGATCTGTTTCTGCATGCTGTTAGATCTCTTTATAAGCCAGGCGTATGTTTCAGGGTCATCGCCTCTTTTGTCTATATAGTCATCGAGCTTGTCGAAATACCCGACGGCGAAATCGTGCTTTTTCCCAGTATCCAGGAAAGCCTTCAGTAATCTGATAAAGCCCGTCAGAGCCACTGCGCCTGCCAGCAGCAGAATGTAGATCCTTTCGGGTTCGTGGCCGAGCCGGTCAATCAATGTTTTCATAAAATTACTCCAGTCCGGGGGAAATAAAAGATTTTCTCTCCGCGCCTGACTCTGGAACCTATCTCAAAATTGAAATAATATGATAACCGCTTCTTGTGTCATTCCGGCTTGTCCGGAATCTTTCTTTGTTTTCAGAAGGATTCCCGACGCGTTCCACTTGCGTGAATGACAGCCTTGAACCGAGAACCGATTTTGAGATAGGTTCTACTATCAAATCTATAATATTTTCGCGCCTGTTGCAAATATCTTTATCTTTCTCCGCGATGCAGACATCCAAACAGCCCCCATGAAAATGGGGCTAAACCCGGAATGCAGCTAAAGGAGAGGCGTCAGGGTTTTCTGAGCCGGCGGCGGCTCTTTCAACTGACGAATACAGGATAAAAAGGGAACCCGTGAGACGGCGGCCCGTAGCTAAGCCGTTTCGAGAATTACTTCGCAAAGAACCTGGTTTAACCTTGACAACCTGTAAGGCTTTGCCAGTACGCCTTTGAAGCCGTAACGCCTGAAGTCGGACATGATAAGATCGTCGGAGTAGCCGCTTGAGACTATCGTCTTAGCCTCCGGATCAATTTCAAGCAGTTTCCCTACAGCTTCCTTGCCCCCCATGCCGTTCGAAACCACAAGGTCAATAATAACAGCGTCAAAAGGACGTTCCTGAACCATTGCATGCCTATAGATGTCGATCATCTCCGCTCCCTCCCTGGCGAAAGTGGATTCGCAGCCGCACTGAAGCAGCATCCTGTCAAGGACCGTTCTGACTATCTCCTCGTCATCCATCACAAGAATGCGCTTCCTGCCGGGAAAAAGGTCCTTTTCCCCATCGTCGGAGGTCTTGACTTTATCGCGCGCCGCCGGAAGGTAGACATGGAAGATCGCCCCTGCGCCCGGCCTTGATTCCACCGTGATGCAGCCCCCGTGGTTTCTCACAATGGAAAAGGAGCCCGTCAGGCCGAGCCCGCTGCTCCTGTCCTTAGTCGTAAAAAAGGGATCAAAGATCTTTTCGATATATGCATCGTCTATACCCGGCCCCTCATCCTCGATAGACAATTTTACATAATCCCCTTCTTTCAGGGACAAATGGGACGCCGGACCAGCCGACACATTCTCCGCGGTTATTCTGATCTTGCCGCCACCGGGCATCGCCTGCCGCGCATTGACCACGAGATTGCTCACAGCCTGACGGAACTGCCCCTCGTCCGCCTCAACAGCGTACAGATCATCGGGGAGAAAAAATTCATATTTTATACCGGGATTATCGGGCCCGCGGCCGAACATGTCCCCGATGATCTCCCTCACTGATGTCAATTTCTTGAATATTATCCCACTCTTGGCAAAGGTGAGCAGCTGCTGTGTTATATCCTCGGCCCGCTGCGAGGCCTTCTCCGCCTCCGTCAGGATATCGAAAACCTCCAGCCCGGGCTTGGCGTACATCTTCGCCAGGACGATGTTGCCCACTATGGCCGTCAGAATGTTGTTGAATTCATGGGCTATCCCGCCCGCAAGCAGCCCCAGCGATTCCATTTTTTGTGACTGAACAAGCTCGCTCTCCATCGTTTCCATTTCGGCGATTTTTTTCCGAGCCTCCACAAGTTCCTTTATAAGCTGATCTTTGGGTTTGTCTTCGTCTTTCATGACTCAGGTAATATGCAACGGAGATCAGGTTTTCCGATAGCCGATGATAAGGACAGACAGCGCATCGAATTAAGATTACCACGCATTAATGAGTGATTTCAACGCGACCGGCAACGACTATAAAAGCGGATTGGTCGGGGCGAGAGGATTCGAACCTCCGACCCCCTGCTCCCAAGGCAGGTGCGCTAGCCAGGCTGCGCTACGCCCCGAACTTTATACCTTATAGGATAGTAAAAGGAAAAGTCAAATGCCCCCGCGCCGGCAGCAATTCAGTTACGCGTACTGACAGGAAGAAAGAATCCGGACAAGCCGGAATGACAATCCTGGCTATATGTACCTTTTCCCGTCATTCCCGCAAGCTCAAAGCGCCCGCCTGCCGGCAGGTCGGGAATCCTTGTTGCGGCAGCTTATTTTCATCCCTTGTCAGAAAGGTCTCCCTATCCTTCCCTCTACCTCAGAAAACTCATACTCATACCTGGATGGAGTTTTCCCGAAACAGATACCAAGGTCCTCGAAGAGTGCAACTTCTTCAAGGTCCACTCCTCTCCTCTTGATCGCCTCAGTGGTCGGTATATACCGGATGCGTTTCCCGTCGACATCAACGACCGTATTTCCTGTCTTGCCCCGGAGCAGCAGTAACACCGCCGCGGCTCCCGCCTTGTAACCGAAGTTCACATCATATGCGGAGGAGGCACCCGAGCGCACCAGATGCCCGGGAGTCACTTCCCTGACCTCGGGAATCTCATAGACGCCGGGAACGTACATGCCTGCCCTCTGCATGAAGTCCTTCACCGCCCCGTCCTCCTTCATCCTCTTTTCAATCTGCTGGCGCACATACTTTCCGGCCCCTGCCAGTTTCTTATGGCCGAAGGCGTCCACGCCGGCCGACTCGTCATAGAGAAGCTCGCCGCTTGCCGTCTCGATGCCCTCGGCAACGACGATGACGTATGTTCCGGCCCTCACATCACTCCGCTCGACCCTGGGAAAATAGTTGGCCTTTATATGTCCATATACGACATCGAAGTCCACCGGAATCTCCGGAATCAGTATGCTGTCGGCTTCCGCCGCGATCCCACCCCGAAAGGCGGTATGTCCGACGTACCTTCCGAAGACTTCGAGGACCAGAATGCGGTTGTGGCTCATTCCGGTGGTCTTAAGGTCCCTCGCAAAAACAGCTATCTTGTTTATTGCCGAATCTCCGCCGACGCTGTAAGGCTGAAGGTCGAGGTCCATCGTCTTTGGGACATGCACACAGGGTATACCCTGGGAAGCCAGGTCGACGACCACGCTGCCGGTATCGTCACCCCCGCTGATCGCAAGGGCGTCGATGCCGAACTTCTTCAGCCCGGCCTTGATCCTCTCATATTTGTCAGGATCATTGATCTTCTTTATCTTTACCCGGGAATGTCCGGCCTCCGACCCCGCAAGAGATGCGTCGATACGGCCGGCCCTCTCCTCTGTCAGCACCACGATATCACTGAAATCGACCAGGTTATAAAGCCCGGCATATCCGTTCGGAACTATGACCGCCTCGATGCCCTGCGAACGGGCCTGCCGCGCGACCCCCTTGATCACGGCATTGAGGCCGCCGCAATCTCCTCCGCTCGTGATGATACCTATTCTTCTGACCGCCGCCATACCGACCTCCTTCTTACAAGATTAGTCCCTCAGCAGATGAATGCTGCACAAAATAGCACGAAATTTGATTACCGCAGAGACGGCTCAGAGATTCAACGAATCTTGTTTTCCGGTGAGAGGCCGGAAAACAAAAAAAGCTCTTCCCATGGCAGCTTATATATTTCTGGCCACTCAGCAGAAATATATAAGTACACTCTCTGCGTACTCTGTGTCTCTGCGGTGAAATGCATTTTAGTTCCGCACCTGCCCACCGCTACGAATGGCCTGGTGCGCCCCCGTTTTCCATCAGCGACTGAACAGGTTTAAGGCCATAGGGCGTCCCCTGCTCGATCGCCGTCAACACCGTGCCTCCCCCCGTAAAAAAATAATATTGTGCATTATCGAGCACCGAAAGGTAAAGTCCCGGACACAGGTCTTTGAACTCCTGGAGTGTATCTCCACCTCCGTAAAGTTTCTTGGCGTGTCCATTCTTGTCGATGGTTTCGTCGAGGGCCTGGGACCCGGCATAGAAGTGAG
>JBJKOV010000240.1:0-21449 GCA_046707105.1 Thermodesulfovibrionales bacterium | reverse complement strand
AATAACCCTCGCCTCTTTAACCCTGATCTGCTGGTTAACCCTTATACCCTTGCTGAGATCTTTACCGCTTATGTTTTCACCCCCTGGATTTTATCTCTTCCTGAAGAAGAGACGTCAATTCATCTATAGAAAACGGGCCTGAATTCTCCCCATTTCTCTTCCTGAGCATGATCTTCTTGTCGGACACCTCTTTATCGCCCAATATAACGGAATACGGTACCTTCCTGATACTGCTCTTCCGTATCTTGTTGCCGATCTTTTCGTTGTCGATATCAAGTTCCGCCCTCATCCCCTCTTTCCTCAGCGCCGCAGCCATCTCTTCCGCATAGCCGGCATGTCTTTCAGCGATCGTAAGAACAGACAACTGGACCGGAGCAAGCCATAGCGGAAAGGCGCCGGCATAATGCTCGATCAGGATGCCGAAAAACCTCTCCAGGGAGCCCATCAGTGCCCTGTGCACCATGATAGGACGGTGCTCTTTGCCGTCGGCCCCCCTGTAGGTAATATCGAACCTCTCGGGGTTGTTGAAATCGACCTGTATGGTGCTGCACTGCCACGGGCGGCCGAGTGAATCCTTTACCTTGATATCGATCTTCGGTCCGTAGAATACTCCTTCGCCGGGGTCGATCATGAAGGACAACCCCTTGTTTTCAAGGGCCTGTTTGAGTGCGTTGGTTGACCTCTCCCAGTTGTCCAGATCTCCCACGTATTTATCCGGTCTTGTCGAAAGATAGATGTCGTACCGCTCAAAACCGAAGGTCCGCAGGATAAAAAGGGTGAAATCGAGAACCCGCAGTATCTCATCCTCTATCTGGTCTTCCCTGCAGAATATATGAGCGTCGTCCTGCGTAAAACCCCTGACGCGCAGTAGACCGTGCAGCACCCCCGACCGCTCGTACCGGTAGACAGTGCCGAGTTCGGCATACCGGATGGGAAGGTCGCGGTAACTTCTGAGGTTGCTCTTGTAAACACTGAGGTGAAAGGGGCAATTCATGGGCTTGATCTCATAGTCGATGCCCTCTATCTCCATAGGGGAATACATGTTCTCCCTGTAGAAATCGAGATGACCGCTTCTCCTCCAGAGGTCGAGTTTCGCTATATGGGGAGTATAGAGGAGCTTGTAATCAGCCTTCAGATGCTCGTCCCTCCAGAAATCTTCAATCGTCTTCCTGATCAGTGCCCCGTTCGGATGCCAGAGTATGAGCCCGGAACCGATATCGTCGCTGATGCTGAAGAGGTCGAGTTCCTTCCCCAGCCTTCTGTGGTCTCTTTTCTTAACCTCTTCCAGGAAATCAAGATACTTTTTCAGCTCCTTGGGATTATTGAAAGATGTACCGTAGATCCTCTGGAGCATCTTGTTCTTCTCGTCTCCTCTCCAATATGCGCCGGCGACGCTGAGGAGCTTGAAAGCGGCTATCTTTCCCGTAGATGCAAGGTGGGGGCCGCGACAGAGATCTACAAACCCGTCCTCTTCGTATATCGACACCTTTTCGTCGGGTATTCCGCCGATCAGCTCAACCTTGTACGGCTCGCCCATCTCACCGAACAGGCGAAGGGCCTCGTCCTTGCCTATCTCCTTCCTGACAAAAGGCGAATTTTTCCGGACAATCCTCTCCATCTCCTTTTCGATGGCGGTTATGTCCTCAGGCGTGAAGGTCCTTTCGATATCAAAATCGTAATAAAACCCCTCTTTTATGGCCGGCCCTATCGCCACTTTGGCCTCGGGAAAAAGGCTCTTGACCGCGTGGGCCATGACGTGCGAAGTGCTGTGTCTGTATATCTCCCTGCCCTCGTCGGAATCAAAAGTGATGGCTTCGATAACGTCCTCTTCGCCCAGGGACCCTATGGTATTCAGATCTTCAGACCGGCCGTTGACCTTTACCGCTATCGCCTTCGCTTTCTTGAGGAATTTCTCTATCTCGGGAATCCCGGTGATCTCCAGTTCCCGTCCGTCTTCAGCCGTGACCTTGATGTGCGTAAACCTCCGATATGGTTTAATTAAAACAGCAATTAGATTATAACGTAAAAATCCTGAATATCATACACGATACTATTTTCTTATTTCAATAAAATCAAAAAGAGGAATTCGGCCGGAATAGCCCGACGGGTTCTTTTTCTGCACACCCGCCTTCTTTATTTCTCAGAACCCTCCGGCTGTAAGGCTGACACTCAGTATGCCCGGCGGGGACCAGCCTGTATGGAGCGGCCCCGCCCGCCGGGCAATGTTTGCTTCAATGAGGACGTGATTACATCTTCTTCTTGTATCCCCATCCGTTTGTTTTCATGGGTACACTCTCGTCCGCTGCGGCTTCCAGCATGGAGCCGTCAAAAAGCCTGACGTTCCTGTAGCCCAGGAGATCATGAAGAACAAAATAGCCCATGGCGGCCTGAAGGCCCCTGTTGCTGTAAGTTATGATCTCAACGTTCTTGTCCGCGGGGATGCCTATCCCCTTCGCCATCCGTTTCAATTCAGCAGTGTCCCTCACAAAGGAGGGGGAGAAATCGATTCCGGCATTGGTCATAAAGTCTGCCGGCCAGAGCCTCGACCCCGGAAGATGACCGTAGCGTTTTATGTAGCTCTTCTTTTCATGACCGAAGTCTTCTTCCGGGAGGCGATCGTCGAGAAAAACAACTCCGCCGGAACCGAGTGCCTCTTTCACTTCGCTCATTGTGGCCAGTTTGGATTTCAGAAGCTTGCCGGTAAACTTCCCCGGTCCGGGAACGGCGGGCTTGATGGTTACAGGTTTGTGTGCCTGTTTCCATCCAGCGAACCCCCCGTCAAGAATAGCCACCTTGTCATGCCCCAGGGCGTGCAGCGTCCAGAGCGCCCTTGCGCTTTTTGCAGTGTCCTGTGCAGTCACACCTTCGTCGTAAACAATTATATAAGAACCGTTGTTCACGCCGTAGCTCCGGAGCATCCGGACGAGGTCCTCCACCTTCGGCATCATGAAGCCTACGAATTCGTCGTTCATGGTCTGCCAGGGCCCGAAGGCCTTCACGGCGCCGGGGATATGGCCCCTTTCATATTGAGTAAAGGCGCCCACATCAAGCACCACAACGTTGGGCGTCTTGAGGTTCCTGGCGAGCCAATCCGCGCTCACCAGCTTCCTGGTCCCCGCCGCAGTCGCAGCCGCGGCGGATGCTATCAAAATCACAGCGGTAAAAAAGGCCGCCAGTCTAACCTTGTATGTTTTCGTCATGATTCCTCCATGGTGTTACTGAGACTTTCATTATTTAAAACCAGATACATTCGCCATTCTGTCATTCCGGCTTGTCCGGAATCTTTCCTGGTTTCCTGAAGGATTCCCGACGCGCTTCGCTTGCGGGAATGACAACTCTAGGCATTACTTGCATGTTCCTTAATGGATATCATCTTCCTACTCGGTCACAAAGCCCCATGAGAACCTGGCCAGAGGCAACTTCTTGTCCTGGGCGTATTCGAGCATCGAGCCGTCGTATGTCTTGACATTCCTGTAGCCCATGATGTCATGCAGGACGAAGTAGCCCATTCCCGCCTGCTGGGCGCTGTTGCAGTAGACGATTATCTTACGGTTCCTGTCCATGGGAAGGCCCACCCCCTCAGCCATGGCCTCGAGTTCTTTACTGCTTCTTATTGTGGCCGGAGCGCGGTTTATCCCGGCATTCGTCATGAAATCCACCGGGAAATTGATCGAACCGGGGATATGCCCGTACCTTACGACATCGGGCCGCTTCGAGATGCCGAAATGCTGCACTGCGCTCCTGTCATCCAGGAAAATGGCCTCTTTCGTTTTCAGGTTGGTGATAACGTCCTTCAGGGTGGCCACCTTACTCGCGTCCGGCTTTGCGGCAAAATTGCCCGGCTGCGGGGTCGGCTTCTTCTTGTCTATGGGCCGGCCCTCGAATGTCCACTTGGTGAAGCCGCCGTCCAGGTAGGAGACATTTTCGTGCCCCATAGATTCCATTATCCAGACTGCGGCCCCTCCCTCAGACGCATCAAGGGCGGTATTCCCCTGGTCGTAAATGACGATGTGTGTCGAGTCATTGACGCCAAGGGAGCGGAGCATACCAGTCAAATCGGCCGGAGACGGCATCATCTGGCACATCGTGGCCCTGTTGAAAGGCTCCAGGCCGGCATACGCCAGGCTCACTGCTCCCGGCAGATGGCCAAAATCATAGTTCGCCTCGGTTCTCACGTCGACAATCACCATGTCAGGTGCGCCGAGGTTTTGGGCCAGCCACTCCGTGCTTACCAGGGGGGCGGTGCCCGCGGTCGCCGCAGCCGGAGCAGAGATCAAACCGGTTGCGGCCAGTAGCAGCGCGATTATAATAGAATGCATCAAATTCCTTTTCATGAAGTTCCTCCTTATCTGTGTTGACCGAACAGTCATTTCCCGATCCTCGCCGGAATCTTGTTGACGATTACCTTGAGGTTGGCCTTGGGGTCGCCGGGCTCCAGATCGTCCTTTGTGAGAAAGAGGTCCTTCTGCCCGTGGCAGGCATTGCAGGAACTGTTCTGTCTGGTCTTGCGCTGGATGGTATGAATCGAAGCTGAATTCCATGTCGGCAGCGCGTCATAATTGGAAACCAGGTCTTCGGGGCCTGGAGTACCAGTCAAAACGGCCTGGAAATAGCGCAGGGAGGCGAGGGAGTCCTTCTTCATGGGGGTATGACGGACCAGGTTGTATTTATAAGGGTTGTCGGGGCTCCGGTCTATATTCACCCCGATCTTGAAGGTTTCGAGGGGATCGGACGGAAAAATCACCTTGATGTTGCCGGCCTCTTTAACGTCCAGGGATACATGACAGTTGGTGCAGTTGAAATACTCCGTGGCGTGGCAGACCGTACAGGCCAGCTCATTTTTCTTGTGGGCATTGTGCATGGCGACCTCCGATCTGCCCGCTACCGCATCGGGGTGGCACTGTTCGCAGCGGGGGGTCACTGTCGCATAATAGCGCTTGACGCCTTCCGGCCTTGTATTGTGGAGTTGCGAGCCCTTGTGACAGTCAGTGCATACCATCTGGTATTTTTCGTAATGAACGTCCGGGCTGGGGCCAAGAAGCCCCATGTATTCGCCGGCGAAGCGGGAGCCGTGACAGGCGTAGCACGTCTTTTCCATGGGCGGTTTCTTTTCGAAGCGGTGCCGGTTAAGCAGCCCGCCTTCAGCCACCTTGGGCCATGCGACATGACAGCTTCCGCAGCTGGCATGACAGTTGGCACAGTCCAGTTTCCAGGCTGCGGGCAGCAAGGTGTCCTGCATCTTATGCGGAGAAATAATGGTGCCGACGATGTCCTTGATGCCGGTGAGGTTGTAATTCATTGCATCCTTGTACGTTGAGGTTATGTCTCCATGACATTGCCTGCAGACCCCGCCTCCGTCTTCTTCAGAAGGGTCTTTTACCAGTCCTTCGTGGGCCTTGTCCTTGTCGGAGACATTCTTGCCTTTATGACAGTTGATGCACCCGACTTTACCATGCACTGAACCGACAAAGCCTTTATCCACACCGTAAGTGTCCCTGCCCCTCACCTGAGGGGCGGAGACGCCTCAACCGGCTATTGCCGCCGTGCCTCCCGCGGAAGCGGCGCCGTAACTGTCCATCTTCTTGAGATCGGTATGACACTTGATGCACTCACTGCTGGATGCCGGTGCTTCCGCCGCGAAGAGCGTGCCCCCCTGGCCAAACGCACATGCGATGCCCAGGAAGGTGATTGCGGCAATGGTAAACCTTGTCCTCCTCTTTGTTCTCATTGCTCCTCCTTGAGTTTTTTTGTTGCCCTGAAGAACATCCCCCCTTGAAGCAAAATACAGTTAAAGAATAGCTCCTCTCCAGCCTTTGTCAAGAGTTCCGGAGAGGAGCTATGGAACCCGTCGTCTTTGTCATTAAACCACGGAAAGTGTAATATAAAAAATTGTTATTATCGGACTGAACATTGCACCGGAGGTTCAGTTTTATTTCCGGAGAGGTAACTCATTGGGAAAGATACGCAGACCTGAAATTTTACTCGCCCTGTCGGCCGCCGGTATTACATTTCTTATTTTTCTGAAAGCCCTCCAGAACGGTTTTGTGAACTGGGACGACAATCTTTACGTTTACGGCAATGTGTTTATCCGCTCGCTCGACGCCCGTTTTTTCAGATGGGCTTTCACGGATTTTCGAACCTCTGCCAACTGGCACCCTTTGACCTGGCTGTCCCACGCCCTGGATTACCGCATCTGGGGAATTGACCCGGCGGGGCATCACCTGACAAGCGTCCTGCTCCACGCGATGAATACATTCCTGGTCGTGATCCTCATCGTAACACTGCTTGAGTCTGCCCGCAGAAAGACAAAGGAAGGCGCTCTTCTGACGGGAAAAGGCATTCTCATCGCCGGTTTCACAGCCGGTCTGCTGTTCGGCATTCATCCCCTCCATGTCGAATCGGTCGCATGGGTCTCCGAAAGAAAAGACGTCCTCTGCGCCTTTTTTTTCCTTTTAAGTCTTCTTTCTTATGCCAGATACGCGGGCAGTGCGGAGGAGAAGTCCCGGGCGATTTTGCCCTGGCTGGACAAAAGGTATCTCCTCGCCCTCGGTTTTTTTGTACTTGCCCTGCTGAGCAAGCCGATGGCGGTGACTCTCCCCTGCGTTCTGCTGGTCCTGGACTGGTTCCCCTATGATAGGATCGGGGCCGGAAAACTGCCGCGTGCGGTCGTCATGGAAAAGATCCCTTTTTTCGTCCTCAGCATCGCGTTATCGGCGGTGGCGGTCCTTGCCCAGGCTTCAGGGGGAGCCTTGGCGGCGCTGCGGTCCTCGCCCCTGCAGTGGAGGCTTGCGGTCGGGACATCGGCACTCATCTCATATCTCCGCGAGATGGTTTTTCCTTTCAATCTAAGCCCCTTTTATCCCTATCCCAAAGAAGTCTCCCTTCTGTCCTTCCATTACCTCGGGGCCTTTATGTCTTTTGCGGGCATCACAGCAGCGTGCCTGCTATCATATATCAGGAGCGGCCGAAAACTCTGGCTTGCTGTCTGGACCTTTTATTTCATAACCCTGCTGCCTGTCCTCGGCATTATCCAGGTGGGCGAGCAGTCGATGGCAGACAGGTATTCCTATCTTCCGAGCATCGGGCCTTTTCTCATCGCAGGACTCGCGGTCGCTGCGGCTTCCGGCAGGATATTCGAGGTTGCCCGTCGTGACGGCAGAAGAACTCTCCTTGTCGCCGCGGCTCTGGGGATAGTGGGCATCATGTCGTACATGACGATTCAGCAGATAGGAGTCTGGAAGGACGGCATCACTTTATGGGACGATGTGATCGGAAAAGAACCCGGCGTCTCTTTCGCTTACAACAACAGGGGGCTGGTTTATGACGACATGGGTCTCTATGACGCGGCGATGAAAGATTATGACCGGTCTATCGCACTGAAACCGGATTTTTTCAGACCTTACAGTAACAGGGGCGTGATTCTTATGAGGGAGGGTCTGCTCGATGAGGCGATCCGCGATTTCGACAAGTCGATTGCCCTTAATCCGTCGTTCGGCGAGGCGTATATGAATCGTGGTATCGCCTATGACAGGAAAGGCCGGTTCGGCATGGCGATGGAGGATTTCGGCAGGGCCCTTGCCCTGGACCCTGTCTCTTACGAGACTCTCATCAATCGCGGAGTAGCATACGCCTCACGCGGCCTGCTTGACATGGCTGTACGGGACTACAGCAAAGCCGTTTCGATCAATCCATACTCTGACAAGGCTTTCAACAACCGGGGCGTCATTTATTACAAGAAGGGTCTGTATGATGAGGCTGTCGCGGATTACAGCAGGGCGCTCGCGATAAACCCCGGCTTCAAAGAGGCGCACTATAACCGGGCCATGGCGTACATAAGGATAGGCATGTCCGACAGGGCTGAGGAAGACCTTCGTTACGCGGGCATGAAGTAGAATACCGAGGCGGTTTCCACCCTTCTGTGCATGAAGCCGTTCTACAGGGGCGCTTTGATGCTTATGGCCCCCCTCAGGTCGCCGGCCTTGTAGCCGGTGGCCTTGTCGTGAGGATAGCGCTCTTTAAGTATCGTACGGACGCTGGCCGGAATCCGGTCTTCGGGGCCGTGACAGGCAAGACACTGGGACTTGACGTCAATCGCCTTCATGTAACGGAAAAAACGGCCATCAGGTTCGCTCACCACCTCCGAAAAGCTCATCTTGTCAATCTCCCCGCCTTTTGCAGCACGCCTTTCAAAATCGGCGAGCACCTTCTGCTCCCATGCGTCGGGCATTCCCAGAAGAGGATTACGAACCCTCGTGCCCACCCGGGTGACTCGCCAGCCGGTCTCCCGCGATATCCTGCCTGCTATCGAAGGAGCGATTTCGCTGCATACCTTCACAGCTCCGACAGGGCCTCCTGCCGCCATCTCCCTTTTGAATGCCGCGCCAAGCTCCTTCATGAAACCCGCCGCCGTCTTCTGAGCGGCCGCATTGAGCCCGGCTGCATTATCCTCGCCATAACATACTACGGCAGAGAGTATCATAACACCGACCGCTGCCGCCTGCACCAGACGCCTGATATGTCTTTTCATATATCCTCCTCAGCCTTAAGTTTCACCGTACATCCGCCCCGGCCGGTTTCAGCAGGGCTTGATGCCCCGGACTTTTTACACTCTTCTCTCAGAAAATCATCAAGATTTCCACGATATCGTAGTTTAGCAGGATTATGCATTTATTTGAATAGCGGCGGCCGGCGAATGCGACAAGAGGCCTGGAAAAATCCAGGTTTTTTTGTATCTTACGCCTCGCATTGATCATTAACCTTTCTTCATCGTCCCTTAATGGAGCCTTAATGTATCGCAATTATACTTTATCGAAATGACGAATGTATACGAGGCGGCACGAAGACCAGAAACATATATATACCAGGTTTTTTGGTGCAACCATTTTCATTTTTTGAAAGTACGCCAATTCCTTTTAGGGTATGGGCCTCCCTGCCGGCACACGCGGCCCCCCTTTTATATAAATCGTCGAAGTTGACGATCATTGGACTTTTGTCTCACTGATGCAAGGACAAAAAGTAAATTTCACAGGAGGAAAAATGAAGAGAATTCTTGGGATCTCAACCCTCATAGTGCTTTTCTTGGCAATGCAGGCAACTGTATTTGCGGAATCACACTACAGCAGCCGGGACAGATACAACAGGAGGGACACTCAGCCCCCCACGGTCACGGTCTTTACTATTCCTGCAACATACGACTCTCTCACTGTCCCTATCACCGCATTCGGGGCAACAGACAACGTAGGCGTAACAGGTTACATGGTGACCCAGTCATCCGGAACACCTTCGTCAACTGCGCAGGGCTGGAGACAAACAGCGCCCTCCAGCTTCACATTCAGCGCCGCCGGGACAAAGACCCTTTACGCCTGGGCCAAGGACGCGGCCGGCAACGTTTCGACAAGCAAGAGCGCAACCGTAACCATCACCCTGGGATCCACTGGCGGAACCGGCGGGACCGGTGGAGGCGGCGGAACCACAGGCGGCACCAACGGAATTTCCGGTGTGGTAAGGGACATCGTCAGCAGCGCCGCAATTTCGGGAGCCGTTGTCTCTGACGGAACAAACAGTGCAACGACGGACAACACCGGGGCCTATACCCTGAACGAGCCGGCTGGCAACTATACCCTCACTACATCAATGTCAGGTTATTTGACCACAGCCCAGATCACCACCGTAGCATCAGGCGCAGGAAGCACTGTCAACTGGGCACTTACGAAGGCGTACGGCAATCAGACAGTGCCGGCCTCCGGCATGAACTACGTAATACTCGCGTGGAACGATCTGGGCATGCACTGCGATCAGAACGACTACTCCTATTTCGGAATTCTGCCGCCTTTCAATACCCTGCACGCCCAGGTGTTCCGGCGTGGTGGAGAAGGGGCACAGCTCATGACCAGCGGTATAACAGTAAGCTATACCTTCCCGAAAAAAACCAATTCGGCCCTTCATACGAACTTCTGGGCCTACGCGCCGCAGTTCGGCTGGAACGTGCCGACCAACGTCGGCATCACCGGGACACCCATATCCGGGGATATGACCCTCGATTCAAAGGGCCTCAGCTGGCAGGCCGTGGGCATCCCGATCACGCCTTATGATGACGACGGGACCTGGGACCCCTTCGGGACAGCCGTCCTCACCGTTAAAGACAGCTCAGGCAATGTGCTCCAGACTGTGGATGTCGTTGCCCCCGTTTCAACGGAGATGATGTGCAGCAACTGCCACGGCACAACCAACCCTCAGCTTGACATACTGCAGAAGCATGATGCCCTGAGCGGAACAAGCCTGGTTGCGGACCAGTCGAAAGGCGTAGTCCATATGTGTTCGGAATGTCATTCGGACAACGCACTTGGCATGCCGGGCAAGGCTGGCGTCGAGAGCCTTTCCCTTGCCATGCACAATTACCACAAGGACAAAATGAATACGACAACAACGGCCGCCAATACCAATCCGGCCTGTTACAACTGTCATCCAGGGCCCAAGACCCAGTGCCTGCGGGGAATCATGTTCAGGGCCGGCAAGACCTGCACGGACTGTCACGGAGACATGAACGGCATGACGGCCTCCATACAAAACGGTCGTCAGCCGTGGGTGCAGGAGCCGAAGTGCGGCAGCTGTCATGACGGCAGCCATGCCGAAAACAGCAATACTCTCTACCGCGACTCGGTGCTGACAAACGCGCCCGAGAGCATGGGAGGGAAGATATACTGCGAGGCATGCCACAACGGCGCACATGCAGAATTGACCACGGCCAATCCTGCGGACCCGACAATCCCCCAGAAATTCCAGGGTGACAACTACTGGATCTGGAATTGCAAGGTTTGTCACAGCAGCCAGTCGCAGCGTTCGATGCACTCCGGCGGCTTTTCAAGCGGCTCCACCGGGACATCGGGCGGCGGCTCCGATTAACTGAATAAGGACCAATATCCGGCAGGAAGGAATTCCTTCCTGCCGGATATTTCAAAGGCATGTACTGATTGACTCAACAAGAAATCTTCGACGAATTAAACGGGAGGAAAGGTTGAAAAAGGTATATTCGCTGTTTGTAATATCGATTTTAGTGCTCTTACTTATGGCGGCAGCAGGCTGCAACTCGAACAACTCAAGCCCGAAAGCGCTCCTGAACAAGTATTTCACATCAGCAGTCAGGCAGGATTACGGAACAACCTATGACTGTTACTATGCGCCGTACAAGGCAAAAGTTAATAAGGAAGAATATATTAAACACCGGAAGGACGCATCCGTCCTGCAGGCCTATAAAATCATCTCGCTTGAACAAAAAGACAACGCCGCCCACGCTGAAGTGCTCCTGACCTTCGCGCCCTCAAAAAAGCTGGACAGGCAAGAGCCTGTTTCGACGACAGTGAAGGAAGACATGGTCAGGGAGGGCGGGGACTGGAAAATCAAGGTATGGGAGTGACGGGCGGCAGCAACAGAACAGCTTCCAGTTGCACGAAAAGGACTTACCGGAATCCGAAGCGGCTCCCGCCGGGACTGAAACTGCTGAACTCAGATGCGTGCGGCTGCTTAAGCCTTCTTGTCGGCCGTCTTGCACGATGGCAGCAAAAGGCCATTCCTCAGCGCTATCAAGCAGGCCACAGACCTGCTTGAGCAGTTGAGTTTCTGATAAATGTTATCGAGGTGACTGTTGACGGTTCCTGGACTGATATCCATGCTCTCCGCTATTTTTTTGTTGGAACAGCCTTTTGCAAGATGACGCAGCACGTCGGTCTCTTTCTTCGTGAGCCGGCACGGGCCCTCAGGGCCGTTCTGCCCGGGTTTCAGAAATGCTATAGACCCCCCTTCGGGAAGTCCTATCATGCCGATGTCTATGTCGCCATAGCTGAAGTTCTGAAGATGAGATGAGCCGATTTTAATCCAGTCCATAAAATCATCTTTCACCATCTTTTTCCCGGCAATAAACTCCCTGGCGGCATTATTCAGCCAGTGTCTGCCTCCTGAGTCGATGAAGATTATCGGCTGGCTTTCGATCGTCTCGGTCATCTTTGCGAGCGACTTCTTGATTTTGGCCATCATTTGGCTGTCAGTTCCGGTCATCAGATTCCCCCTCATTCCCCACGATTGAAGAGACTCCTTATAAAGATAGTCTCACGAGACTGCAAAAAATGCAAATTCAGTCCTTATAATCACCTCACTCTGCTTTTCGTACAATACTTCTATGCCCGTAAATACCTCCCAACTGGGAGTTTTTGAATTCCTCCATTGCGTTTAAAATATCCAGGCATATGAATAGAGAAGGGGAGGAATCCGTTAAAAAGACATTCCGGTTTACACTGGCTGCACCTGAAACCGGGGAGGAAGTAAAATCAAACCTGCAGGGGATTATCAACTATGAATTCAGCGACGGCCTTATCTTCGTAACAGATTATCCCCTTAAGCCTGGAAATGTACTGCAATTAAACGAGAAGATAAACGGTTTTCAGAACGGCGTAGTCAAACGGGTTGCGGCGTGCGGCAAAGCCTCCATGGTACATATAGATTTTAAGTAAGCTCCGGTATCGATTCGCATTTTGTCATTTTGTCAGCGTGATCGGATTCAGATTCAGGACAGGCGGGGCATGCTTGAATCGTAAAATATTTCCATGAAGAGGGTTTTTTTCTTTTTTGACGGCGAGGTCGGTGAGTAATTTTACTGCAATTGTTGATAAGTTTGTGCAAAAAACCCATATGACCGTACAGATAGGGGTGGCATACGATTTGCTCAAAAAATAGGCATCCAAACTCCTTGAAACCAAAGGAATATCCTTTTTTTTGGTCATGGAGTAAAGTCAACCTTTTTTCAGCAAATATCTCGATATACTATGACAGGTGTGAAAGATATTCACAATTTCCCAACATGTGAAGAGTAGTGCTTCACCACATTAAAGGGCAAAGAAGTCTCGCGGGAAAGAGTCGCCTGCGAATCCTCAAGCCTTCGTTTTAATACGGCCGGCCCTGGAAGTTTTCAACCGCCAAAACTACAGACTTTTTCTCGATGAAAGCTCCCAAAGTGAAAATTTGCCCCCGCTTTATGGCTTGCGTGAGTTTAAAAAAAGTTGCCGGCGCGACACGTTCCTGCCGGTCACGCCAGCCTGATTCTTTATTGCTGTGCAGTGTCCGCCGTAGGCGCACCGTCTGTGGTATTTCCCACGATGCGATTATTGACAAATGATACTACACTGCCCCCGCTGCCGGCGTTAACACCCATTGAATTGTGCGTAACCAGGGTGTTCGACATGTTGACGACTGCTGCGGCCCCCTGGGCAACAACGCCGCTCTGAGCGTTATCGGCGGAAACGCAATTCTCCAGGTTCATTTCAACAGGGTTGGTCGTCGAAGCAGCGATAAACCCATTGCCCGTATTGCCGCTGGATGTGCTGTTGCTGATTGTAACCTCAGAATTGTCTTCTACCCTAACTCCGGCCCCCGTGCCTCCCTCGAAGCGGCTTCCGGCGATCCTCACAGATGCCGCGCCGGAGGGAGAGACAGGCTGCACGAAAAGTGGCAGTCGGCTCGTACGAACCACTGTCTTGTCGACCGACAATGTCGATACTCCTGTCGGGGCAAAGTTGATGCCATGCTGCGAAAAGCCATATATCACTGAGTTCTCGACATACAACGCGCCGCCCGAATTGAACCGGATTCCGTCTATTCCAGTTAACAGTCCGTTGATGTCCAGATTGCGCAGGACCACTACATCGGACGCTCCGGCGCTCACAACGATACCGTTAGTCCCGGAAACAAGGACGCCGGCGGTATTGCCGGTTCCACCGTCGATGGTAATCGACTTGGTGATGGTCACGGCTCCGAACCCGCCCGGGTCCAACGCGTTAATCTCTCCGTGTGCAGCCGTCTTGCTTATGGCCCCGGCAAAGGTCTTGCACGGCGCCGTCCGGCTGCAGGGATTAGCATCGTCTCCCACGCCTGAAACCCAGGTGCGCGTCGCCTGAGCCTGGGCTCCGGTAACGCCGACTATCAACAGAAACACCAGCCCGGTCACAAATCCCGTCAACTTAATCATAACTGCTTCTCCTTCTATCCGGTTTATGCGCCGGATGATAAAAATTTGACTCCCGCTCAATTTATAGCATTGCGTCTATACACTGTCAAGACAATAATGGACCACTATGAAAACTGTTTGGGAAGAGGACTTTTAGAGGTGAATTCTATGGGAGTTTATTTACCTGGCGGGGCCTTCTCCAGCCCACTGATATGCGAGCCGGCATCTACCGATTCCCTTCTGAACCAGCCGGCGTTCATTTCCAGAGCATATCGGACCGGTCTGGCGGCGCAATGGTAGTCTTCAGTGTGTGGTTTCATGTCGGCGATATTGACGATCGTCCCGTCATCGTCAATGAAAGCGACACTCAAGGGAATTGAGGTATCATGCATCCACATGCAATACCTGTGTACCTCCGGGAAGACAAAGAGCATGCCGCGGCCCGCAGGCAGCGCGCGCCTGTTCATCAATCCACGATCACGCGCATGAAGTGTCGCCGCGACCTCGGCCGTGATGCGGTGCGTGCCCGTCCTCAACCGAATCATAGGCAAAACTGTCTGCGCCATAGCCACGCCCCACGGCATCGCAAAGACCAGTACCGACAGCCACACTAACCGCTTCAGCCGCATTTCTGTAAACAATCGATCGCTTCTTCTCCAATCTTTTTCCGCAGACTTGTGAGGACAGTATGAGATAACATGAGATTATAACAAAAAAGCTCTGCGTCACAATACATACGGAAAAACGGAGGTCGGTCAATCACAAATTGGAGCTTTGGCCCCTTTCCACTCTTGACATAAAAAGAATCTCCGGTTTAATATCGAAGCGGTGTTTCAAAGGGGATGCATCGAAGTGCTCGCAAAAAACTTTCATCCAGAGGGATAGAATGTCTATTAAAACCACTCATCACCATCGCCACCCAATGTGTTTATCATTCTTTTCGCTTTTAGTGTTTACACTCTTTTTCCCCCTGCGGGCAAACGCCGTTACAATCAACGAGTTCACGATTCCTACAGCCAACAGTAACCCAATTGAAATCACGGCGGGTTCTGATGGCAACCTCTGGTTCACCGAATATCATGACAGGATAGGCCGTATCACGCCAGCCGGTATCATCACGGAGTTCTCGACGGGTATCACGTCAGGCAGTAGCCCCATCAGCATTACAGCGGGTCCCGACGGTAATTCACCGAGGGAGGAACTGATAGAATAGGCAGAATTACGCCCTCCGGCGTAGTCGGACATCTTGCGGAATCTGACATCTTGAGGGACGTTGTTTCTAACTCTGCTTTTTGAAGTAGTCATTACGAGGCCTTTCCAACCTCTCAATCGCACGCGTAACACTCGATGTATTCACCCCGACGTGACGCGCTATCTCCGCAGAGGAAAGGCCCAGTTCGTCCCTGCTCCTGATAGCGACCAGTGACCGCGCTTCGCTCACCTTCCGCCGCTTGTTTCCCCCGATTAATTCCGCAGGGCTTATTCCACCCTTCCGACACTCTTCATCGATTATCGTCTGAATTGTCCGACCGACCTGTCTGTTTTTGAGTTGCCTCAGTTGTCGGTCTTCGGCCCCTTTAAGGACTTTACTGACAAAATCGCCGCCGCCCAATATGCGTTCATCATATTCCTGTTTCTGCCCTCTTCTACGCAAGGCCAGCACCTGTGACCAGCCCCCCTGGCTCCGGATGAGTCCCCCTCCCGTCAATTCCTTAGTCTCAACTTGGCCGTTTTCTTCTCTCATGAAACCCCTATATGCAAGAAGGCCCTTCCGGCGGGTACTGCCAAACTGAGACAGAACGTAGTCGGTATCCATCCAGGGTTTTTTCGATATGACGACTATGTCACGATGTCCGCTCCACGGATAACTGTCTAATTCATCCATATTCCTGACGATCTTCGCCCGAAGAGGGTTCAAATGGATGTAGCGGACAAGAGCCAAGAGGTAGTTGTCTTCTTCGCAGAGGACTGATTTGTACCTGTTTTCGAAGAGGTGTCCGGTGCGATGGTGGCGGCGATTATAGTACTGCGCATACCATGTGAGGAGTCTTCGCATGACCGAGGATATCCCTTCTTTGCCGCTTTTAAACAGAATATGCACGTGATTGCTCATGAGGACCCAGGCGTAGACGGTACATTTACCCTCAGCGACATTCTGCCCAAGCCGCTCCAGAAAACGCGCCTTGTCCTCATCGTCTTCGAAGATGTCGGCCTTATTGATCCCCCGCACCATAATATGATGCAGGGCACCAGGTATATCCAACCTAGCTTGACGCGGCATGCTCAATCGTATCCGAATCCCACTTCTTTGTCAAGATCAATGCACTGTTAGAAACAACGTCCCCCTACTGACAATAGACTGCTTCTTCCAGTCCCCTACCTGGTTGGGATGGACTTTGAATCGCGTAGCGATTTCCACGAGCGTTGCATCCTCTTTCATCGCTTCGCGGGCTACCTTCGCCTTGAACTCTACCTAGGCCTTTTCGTCTTGCTCATCTGTTGCGGGCCTCCTTCGTTTATCGTCTCTTACACTTTACACGATTGTCCGAATTTTGGGGTCCACCTCTTTTTGTTATCTGCGGACATGTCACTCAGGAGCCTTTAGGTGTAGGCAGCATGCGCCGCACCCTCATAAAGTCCAAAAAGGTCATCCCTCTGGACAGGCCCGCTTTATAAGTTACGGAATTTCTTGCGTCGACCCATCGGACTTTATACCTTTGCCGGCAGTATGGCAAAATGCACTTCGTAATAAGTATTTCCTCCCCGACTTCAAGGCGTCTGTTCACGGTAAGGCATATTCCGCTGGTACTTACATTAAATGCTAATCCCTCATATTCTTTTCCCTCGGCATCGGCATACATCACATATTTTACCTTGGAAACGAAAGTAAAGCGTGAGACCCAGCGTGCGTTGTCGAAGTGATTTTGAGCTGTCATACTGAACCCCCCAAATGCCTCATCGATTCTTATGCGCAAATTATCCCCGCACCGTGAATCTTTGTCAACATCTTCCTTCAACCCGTGTAATCAGAATTCGTTTATTGAGAGGAGAACGGTTAATTCCCGCTTGTGCGCGCCAGTCGACCTGAAGAAAATCATCGATGCCCACCTCTCGGACCCCGGCCTGTCGGTCAGGTCCATCGCAAAGAAGACCGGACTGCCCAAAAGCACTGTCCAGAAAACCCTGTCGGATTTCGGGGCCGGGAAGGTCGATAAGCAGGGGTTTTACACCGGGGGAAAAAGGTGACCCGGAAAGAAGTGGATTTGAGGACACCCTACCTAGGTAGGTTTGACACTTTAAACTATGGTAGACATAATTAGCCGACAAGTATGGTTTTTAGTACCATGGGGGTGAAATCTATGTCACAACATATTCCGATAGTCATTATTGGAGACCGTGAAGATTCGACGAGTCTCATCAGGGATACTATTCAGAAATGCGGGAGCAACACGAGCATACTCGGTGTTGCTAAGGACCTCCATGAAGGTTGCCAGATCATTCATAATAGAGGGCCTATGGTTGTTGTCATAGACGTAAACACCGAAGAAATCGACCGTTCCCTCCAAATGATGAAAGAGATCGCAAAGAAATTGCCCTGGGTTATCGTCTTTGTCGTTTGCGGCGATAGTTCGCCTGAACTTATTCTCGATTTCATGAGGGCGGGGGCACATGAATACTTATTGAAACCTCTGTCTGCAACCGAACTGTCCGGGTCTTTTCAGAAACATTGTAGCCGTGGTGGCGGTAGAGTTTACATTCATAAACCGGAGTGCAAGACATACAGTGTTTTCAGCGCAAAGAACGGGGTAGGCGTTACAACAATTGCTGTCAATCTTGCGGTAAACATTTTTGAAATTACGAAAGAACCCACAATCATTGTTGATCTGGACTTAATAGGAGGCGATGTAACTACTTTCCTGGACCTTGAACCTGCCTTTACTATCAGTCATATCCAAAATAACGGCAACCGCGTCGATAAAAACTTTCTTCAGGGAGTCATTAAAAAACACGAATCGGGTATCTTTATCCTGGCGGCTCCTAAGGACATTAAGGAAGGGCTTTTGATTTCAGGTTCAGACGTCACGAAATTGCTGGGTCTTCTGAAGACAATGTTTAAATACATCGTTTTGGATACGGAGGCCAATTTTACCCAATCGGCTATGATAGCTATCAAGATGTCCGAACTGATACTTATGCCATTTGTCATGAGTCTTCCCAGCACAAAGAACACAAAGAAGTGTTTGAATCACTTAGAGGAGATCGGTATTGATAGGGGGAAAATACGTCTAGTGGCCAACCGATATTTGAAGAAGGTCCAGATCAAAGCTGAAGACGCTGAGGCGATACTTGGGCAGTCCGTATTCTGTCGCATTCCAAATGACTTCAATATGGCAATGACATGTCTTAATAAGGGGGTTACCTTGAGCGCATATGACCCGGGCTCGACGTTGAACACGGCAATAAGGGAACTCGCGATGAAAATAACAGGCAATGTGGCAGAACTCAATATGGTGTCGGCGGAAGTAGCAATTCCGAGAATGCACAAACTCTTCCAGGTCACGTCGCAGATGATTAGAAATTTCGTGAGCTAGACCGCCCCGAGATATAGTTGGAGCTATATCAGAACTTGGTTAAAGATCCGAAACTTCTATGAATAATTTCGCTTATTCTGCCCTATCCTAGGGCAAACAGATTTCCTGACCGATTACCACTCTTTTAACTGGTGTGACCAAGCCGGCCTCACAGTCTCTTCAGCATTTTTTGCCGATACATCATTTTGTCTCCTTGAGCAAGCAACTCGTCAAGAGAACAAGGCTCTTCGGGATTGAAATAGGAGATTCCGCAACTCATCAACAGCGTATAACTGCGCTTTTTTGTTGCATTATGATTTTCAATGTTCATTTGCAACCGACCAACAATATTTTCGATATTGTCTCCGGCGGTTCCCACTGGGATGACCACAAACTCGTCGCCACCAATGCGGGCAATGACATCGGATTCCCGATATGTTGCCTTAAGGATGTTAGCCGCATCGACCAAAGCTCTATCGCCCTCCCTGTGGCCCCAAGTGTCATTGATTGCCTTCAGTTTATCAAGATCAGCGTAGAGCATGTATGCCCCTTTTTGCTGTCTTTTCGTCAGCTTCAGTATGTGGTCGGCCATAGTGAAAAAGCCACGCCTGTTGTAAAGGCCTGTAAGTTCATCGGTAATTGATAGGGTGAGCAGCTTTTCCTCCATGCTCTTAAGATCAGTAATATCTTTCGAAACAACCGTCACAGCTACTGCTTTACCATCGCCGCCTTTCACAGGGCTTAACGTCAGAAGAAAATATCTGTTGTCCCTCGTGCTTCTGTGTTCAAGCCGTATAGGATCGCCGGTTTCCAATACCTTGTCGAAATCTGCAATAAAAGATTCCGTTTCTTCCGGCTTATGAAACTCCCCGAACGCACGCCCCCTATATTCGTGGCCAGAAACCCCCATCCTTGTTGCATGGTTCTTATTCATGTAAATATACTTGTAGTCTTTGCCTACCACATATATGGAATCATGGGTGGATTCAACCAGCGAACGATATTTTTCTTCGCTTTCCAGGAGGGCCCGTTCGGCACTCTTGCGCTCTGTGATATTACGGGTTACACTGAGCAAAGAGATTACTTCACCCTTGTCATTGCGCAGAGGTGCCGCGTGAGTCTCCAACAGGAGATGCCTGTCATTCCTGCCAACGATTTCAAACTCAAGCGTTCCTGACTTCCCTTGAAAAACTTCTTTCGTAAGCCTTTTGAAAGCCGGAATATCCCAAGGGCTTATTAGAGAAGCGATGGGTTTACCCCTCACTTGGTCGAGTGAATCGGCTTCGATCATGTTCAGCCCCGCGCGGTTCATTGTCAGCAGTGTACCATCGGAAGAGACGAGCTTAATGCATTCCGGGGCCGTTTCAATAACAGCCTGCAGGAAATTCTCTTTTTCCCTAAGCGCCTTCTCCACCTCCCCGAACTGGCTTGAACGCAATCTCAGAGGCCTGAGAATAAGAAAATAGAGAATTGGCAAAGTCATAATTAACAGTAATAACAGGACAAGCAGAGCCTCTTCGTAAATAGACGCGGCGGACAACTTTGTCAAAATGAACGCGGCGAATGCTCCAGCAAGAAATATTGTCGTGATAATAATTATTAGGTGCTGGAGAGGACTCGCAAGCACTTGCGCGGAAGTACCGGCTGATTGCTTATCTATCTGCGATGCGATTATTTGTTCTTCGGCGGAACTTGTTTTCGGCTCAACGTCAGGTTGCATTAGCTCTCAACGGACAACGTGTCGCAATCCCCATCACCGACTTAATTACAATATAGAACATTTATATTCCCCTTTTCACCCACAATGCATGTCCTTTCTGTCAGGCACTATCGGCACCTGCGTTGACAGTCGATTCCTGAAGCTCCATGGCAACATATTCAGCATTGGTCTCGCAATGGCTTTCAGCAGCAGGCTCGGAGGTGAATATCATGTGAATACCCAGGTTCTGCAATTCCTTGCCAAGTGTTACAGGTCTGCGCGAGGCAACCCTTCGGCTTCCCGTGGTTCTTTTGCCATCTTCTGGAGCCGTATTATTCGTCGTTTCATCACTTCTCGGGTAATACCTTGTTCAACCCGTTGCAGACCCGTTCATATTCTTGATTTCAAACATACACTTCCCCGTAGGTTCCGTCAACCCTACCAAAGTGGGGGTCTTTAAAAAAAGAGGATGTTTGTGGAAAGGTCAAATGTATTCAAGGAGCAGCTTATGATGATAATATTCAAGAATTAGCTGTAAGTCCTCGATAGTTTCGATTTGCAGTAACAGTTTTAAGACGGTCGTAGCCGCAATAGTGGGATTTACCGTGCGTAGTACCTGCCAATGTTGTTCTCACCCCCTTTTGATGTTGATCGGCATCGAAATTTGACCCGTCGTCTACATGTAGTCCGGCTCAGACGCTACGATAAATCAATAAGTTAGAGAATAGGTCGGATAACGTTTCGGCGCCGATTGAGGGTCATTTCAGGAAGCCGATCAACAGGCAAGAGAGACGCTTTATGAAGTGCAATTTGTAAGTGTAAGTGAAATGTAAGTGGGACGAACCCCCCGTAAAATAATCCTTATTTTACGGGGGGGGTATGGTAGGCCCGGGCGGTTTCGAACCACCAAAAGCATACAATATATGGGATACCACACTTCCTTATCATGAAGAAACTACCATATATCGTGTATCACCGATGTAAGTGAAATGCAAGTGAGGAGATTTTCTCAGGTTCTGCCCTCTACCTTTAAACTGGCCATCCCTGTCCACCGTTTGTTTAGGATTGATGATGAGTGCTGTCACCGGCCGGTTTAAATGCCGCCGGGGAGGGTCGGTTTAAAAACCCGCAATTTTTAGGTTCTATTTTCTTTACCGTGTTCGTTTTTTTTTTGCAACCCTTGTCC
>JBJKOV010000239.1:0-2164 GCA_046707105.1 Thermodesulfovibrionales bacterium | reverse complement strand
TCTTGATGTCATCAATATTTGTGCCCGCAGGCTTTGCATCGTCGGCCCATGCTCCTCCCGTCAATGTAAATGTCAGCAGAATCGTAAGAGCGATTCCCCAAAAAACTTTTTTCATCTTCTCCTCCTTCTTCCCTTATTAGTGAATTTTGAATTATTGCTGCTGTCAGCCGTGCTGCCCGGTGCTGCTATCCTCTATCCATCGCACCTCCTTTACCCTTATGCCGTACTTTTTAACTTTGTATCCGATCATTCTTTCGGTTATCCCGAGCCTTCTCGCTGCTTTAGCCATCACCCAGTTGCATTCCCTGAGGGCATGGATTATCTCTTCCCTTTCCATCTGCCGCACCTTGTTTCTTAACGACCCTGTATCGCTTGCCATAACTTGTTTATATCGAAAATCGTGCCAACCTGCAATGCCTTGATTTTAAAAGGAAACAAATAAGGGCCTGCCTACATTAATGTACAACGAGACAAATTTGTATGGCCAAGGCCTTGTGCAGGCCTTATTTACAAAAGATCGAAGACAGAAAAAATGCTGGCCGGGATCCATTCAAAGAATTGGTGCCGGGTCACGGGCCGTCAGCTGATATCGAAGAGTTTGTAAGGGCAATGGATAGAAATGGAACCCTGCGCGTGGCCGGCGGCTTTGGCCTGTTATAATACTTTAACCCGATGAACATCAAGCAGGTCCTCGAAAGATTCTACAGGGATTATGACTTCCAGGAGAGGATGCGGCATGATCCGGTCGAATTCCCCCACCGGTATGCTTCGTCCCCCGATATAGAGGTCGCGGGGTTCATATCCTCCTGTTTTGCCTACGGGAGGGTTGGACTGTTCATGGCCGTCCTGGAAAAAATATTTTCGAAGATGGGCGACAGCCCCTTCGCGTTCCTGGCCGGATTCGATCCAAAAAAGGACGCCGGGCGTTTCGCAGGCATAAAATACAGGTTCAATGAGAATGAGGATATCCTCTGCCTGTTTTTCATGGTCCATGAGGCCCTGGAGAAAAATGCCTCGCTGGTGAACGTCTTCAGGCGGCATTACGGCGAAGACGACAGGGACATCGGCAAAGGACTGAGCGGGTTCATCGACGAGTTGCTCCGGATCGATACCTCGGCAGTCTATGGGACGAACATAAGACCACGGGGCTTGAAGCAGTTTCTTTCCTCCCCGGTCGACGGAAGTACCTGCAAGCGGGCGAACCTTTTTCTGCGCTGGATGGTACGGGACAAAGACATCGATTTCGGGATATGGAAGGGGATACCCAGGAATAAGCTTATAATACCTCTGGACACCCATATAGCAAAGATTTCGCGATGCCTCGGCTTCACCGAAAGGAAATCGCAGGACTGGAAGACGGCCGTTGAGATAACGGAGGCTCTGAAGAGACTCGACCCGGAAGACCCTCTGAAATATGATTTCGCCCTCTGCCATCACGGGATTTCGGGGATATGCAGGGGAAAAGGCGGGGAAAGTTGTAAGACCTGTGCCCTCAATCCGTGAGAAGGGCGCGGGAGGGGCCGGGGTTTAGGAATTCAGACCAGCTGCAGGCCAGTCTTTGCTATTCAGGCTCATCTCTTGCCGGCCCGGAGGGTGCGTCAGATTCGAGCAGCTTCTTCCATACAGACTCGTCGTCATGGAAGGAGCCGATTGACCGTATCAGAAGACCAGTAAAGGTCCCCGCATCGATTTGACCGGAAAGACTCCTCATGCTCTGCGAGCCCTCTCCGAAGTTGTCATCGACTATGGAGCAGAGGAGTTCGATGTTTCGCACAGCGTCTTTCACGTCGCTGCCCCGGTTCCACCAGCTGTCCGCCCGCAGCAGCCGGTCCGTTACTGCCCGGGCTTTATTTGCCGCCGCGGCCTTCTGTTCTCTGTACAGTTTCCACAAATCGTCCTGGACGGCCTTCACAACAGAAGATATCTCCGCAAGGTCGGGTCTTCTTCCCGGGAACCCGGAGCGAGTCAGGGACTCGATCGAAAACAGCATGACGTCTCCCCAGAACTGTCTGAAGAATTCCCCGGAAAGGTCTATGGATTCCCCGGCGCCGGAAATACCGCTTCTGTAGACCCTGGAGCTGTCCGGGCTTGTCCTGAGGTGAAGCAACGGCATGTTGACAGATGCGAATCTTTCCCCGATGCCGGCCCTGAGAATACGTCCCAG
>JBJKOV010000238.1:0-4472 GCA_046707105.1 Thermodesulfovibrionales bacterium | reverse complement strand
ACGGGAAACCAGGATATATGGAAGAACTCTACGAAATAAAACTCCCGGTTTTCGAGGGTCCCCTCGATCTGCTTTTGCATCTCATCAGGGAAGCCAAGATCGACATCTACGATATTCCCATATCCTTCATCACCCACCGCTACCTGGACTATATCGAAATGATGAAGGAACTTAACCTGGATATCGCTGGCGAATTCCTGGTCATGGCGGCAACGCTGATACACATAAAATCCAGGATGCTTTTGCCTGCCGACGAGGTGGAGGAGACGGAGGAAGCGGCGGACCCGAGACTCGAACTGGTCCAGAGGCTTCTGGAATACCAGGCTTATAAGGACGCGGCCTTTATCCTGAAGGAAAGGGAAGAGGAGGCCCTCCAGGTATTCGGGCGGGCACCCGAGAAGGAAGAAGAGGAGGACACGGGGGAACCGGAACTGTATCTCTTCGACGTGAACATCTTCGACCTGCTGGGCGCCTTCAAGAAAATGCTCGATGCCGCCCCCCCTGAAGTCCGTACCATCACCAAGGAACTGCTTACTGTAAAGGACAGGATGGTTTTTATCGTGGACGTTCTCCACAAGTCCGATGCTGTCAGGTTCGAGGAACTCTTTGAGGGACAGGCCACGAGGACCCAGTTGATAGTATCATTTCTGGCTCTTCTGGAGTTGTTGCGGCTTGGTCTTGCGCGCGTCTACCAGGAGGGTGAATTCGGGAATATCTGGATAATAAGGACATCGGATAGTGATCCGGCAGTGAGGGAGACATCTGATTAGAACCCATCTCAAAATCGGTTCTGGGTTCAAGGCTGTCATTCCCGCAAGCCAAGCGCGCCGGGAATCCTTCCGAAAACAAAGAAAGATTCCCCGTGAGGGTCGGGAAATGACACAAAAAGCGGATATCATAATATTTCAATTTAGAGATAGGTTCTAGTGTTTGTACACAACTCTTATACAGTCATCACGGCAGGCCGTTTCTTCATGACGGATTATTGTTTTTCTTTACGGCCATGCGCGGGCAGCTCTGATTTTAAGGCCAAGAATTCAGATCATTATGCATAAGGCCCTGAAACTCCTGGCGACACACCTCACAGTGATCCTTCTCTTATTCTTCCTTGCAGTCCCGGGGCCGGCATGGGCGGCTGCATATATTACCGGAAGCGGTTGTTCGATAAGCAACGTCGGATATCTGGTGGCGCTTGCCGCGGAGTACGAGAGAAGAACCGGGACAAAGGTCTTTGTTCGGGGAGGGGGAAGCCTGGTCGGGATCGAGGACCTCAGAAACGGGAACGTCGATTTCGCGGCTTCGTGCAGGGGGAGAGAGGCGGGCGACCCCGAAGGCCTGCAATTTATACAGGTGGCTTGGGATGCCCTTGTATTCATAGTTCATGAGTCAAATCCGGTCGACAACATTTCTCTTGATAATGTGAGGTCCATATATGAGGGAAAGATTACCAACTGGCGAGAGTTGGGAGGACGTGATGCCCGTATAGAATTGTTTGTTTCGCGGCCGCGGAAGGGTTTGTCAGGGGTGGAAGCGTCTGTCCGGGATATGCTTCTTCCCGGGAAGGCTGTCGAGTCGCCGAATGCCCGCCTTGTTCCGTCTTCGGGCATTGTGGAACAGCTTGTCGAGAAGACGGCCGATGGGTTTGCGGCCACGGGTTTCAGCAGTGCGAGTAAGCGGAGAGTCAAGATGCTTAAACTAAACGGTGTCTACCCGACGGTGAAGGCCATAATTGCCGGGAAATACGGATTGAGAAGGCCGCTGTTTCTGCTGGTCCCCTCGAACCCGAAGCCTGAAGTCATGAAATTTGTAAGCTTTGCCCTGAGCGAAGAAGGACAACGGTTCATAAGTTCGCAAGGGGTGGTTTCGTTTCTGGATCTGAATGAAGCCGGTCGATGACACCGGAACCTGTCTCAAAATCGGTTTTTTTGCCATTACCGGGGTATTTGCGTCATTCCCGCGAAGGCGGGAATCCATGTTTTTCAGGGTTAAAGTGGACCCCCGCCTTCGCGAGGGTGACGGATTTTTCCCAAAAATGAATTTTGAGATAGGTTCTATAATATGAGAAGGGTCTGTTAATATGAGAATTTCCCTGCGGACAAGGGTACTGGTCCTTGTGACGCTTGTGATAGTGATAATCGGTGCCATAACCGCGTCCCTCTTTACGATTGCGTTTATTCGCAGTGAGGAAAGGGGACTCGTGAAGAGGGGGACCGCGCTGAGCTATGCCCTCTCCCGTGCAGCCGAGGAAGGACTCATAAATGAAGACCTGAGCCTGATAAAAAAGGCGTCGGATATAATCAAGGCGCCGGACGTGACCCTGGTGCAGGTATATTCGGACCTGTGGGATGCGATCGATGCCTATCCCATTGAGAAGCTGAGCGAACATGCCCAGCCTCAGGCGGTCGCTCATTTCGGCAATTCGGATGAGCCGTTTTCCATTCAGGGAGACACGGGCTATGATTTTTACAGACCTATTTTCTTCAGGGCAGCCAAAAACTCTGCGCCTATAACAATCGGATTTGTCAGGGTTTCCCTCTCCTCCTCATCGATCAGAAAGGAATTGAGACAGGTAATTGCCTCAGATCTGGTGGTGTCCGGGTTAATCGCCGTGCTTGCGATCATATCGCTCGACATTCTTATCGGGCGTTTTGTCATCAAACCCGTCACCGGTCTTTACAGGTCTGTCTCTCTGTTTAAGGAAGGCATTCTGCCGGAAGAGAGTGTCGGGAGCGGGCAACCCGGCGATGAGATACAGGAGCTCTCCCGGGAATTTACCGTTATGTGCAAGTCTCTGAAGGAAAAGGAGGAGAGACTGGTGGAGTCGGAAAAAAGGGTCCGGTCACTCTTCGAACGCGTTGAGCATGCTATTTTCAGACTGGATGCGGAGGGGGCTGTGCTGGAAGCCAACAGCAGGTTCAGGGAAATGTTCGGAGATGTGAAGGGAATCTGCGACATATTTTCAGACCATAAGGGGATCGAATGTCTTGGAGAAACGCTTCCTGAAAAGGGCGTCCATCTGGAGCGCAAGGCTGTCGGCAGGAACGGAGAGGAGCGCAGCATTTCCCTGTCGCTGTATCCGGAAATTGACGGCGGGGGCCTGGTTACCGGCATGGACGGATATATTATCGATGTAACTGAAAAAAAGAGGCTGGAAGAGAGGCTCATCAGGGCGCAGAAAATGGAGGCCGTGGGGACGCTTGCGGGCGGTATGGCCCATGATTTCAACAACCTCCTGACGGCGATACTGGGGTACTCTGAAATTATTTTGTCTATGACCGGGGAGGGGGACCAGTTCCACAGACCGGCTACTGTTATACACGAGGCGGCCCAGCGGGGTGCGGATTTCGGACGGAAGATATTAAGCCTGACCCGAAAGGAAAAGCTGGAGACAAAAGCTGTAAACGTAAATGATATTGTCAACAACTCAATGGAGATTCTCAGGCACAGTATTCCCAAGAAGATAGAGATTGTCACGCGGCTCGCTGATGGTGTGTCGTTGATAAAAGCGGACCCTTCACAAATCCAGCAGGTGATCATCAACCTGGCCGTTAATGCGCGGGACGCCATGCCTGAAGGGGGGAGGCTGTTAATCGAAACCTCCATGGTAGGGAGTGAGAACGGCGCAGCTAACAGTCTTGAGGGGGCCGCAGGCGGTTTTATCAAGTTGTCCGTGTCTGATACCGGCGCCGGTATTGACCGGGCGACACAGGGAAAAATATTCGATCCTTTTTTCACCACCAAGGAAACGGGAAAAGGTACCGGGCTTGGGCTCTATATAGTGCATTCGATCGTCACCAATCACGGCGGCTACATAAACCTTTACAGCGAGCCGTCCAGGGGAACGCGGTTCAATATTTACATGCCCGTTGCAAGAGGAGAAGCTTTGGAAGGCGCTGAACCCGATCAGGACCTCAGAGGCTCGGGGACTATCCTTGTGGTTGACGACGAGCCCGATGTGCGAGAGCTCTTCAGGGACATGATGGAGCCGCTCGGCTATAAGATAATGACGGCGGAAAGCGGGAACGACGCTATAAGGATATACAGGGAAATGAAGGAGAGGATTTCCCTGGTAGTGCTCGACATGATCATGCCGAAGATGGGTGGAAACGAGGTCTTTCAGGTGTTGAAGACGGTTAATCCGGAGGTCAGGGTACTTCTCTGTTCGGGCTACAGCCGCAACGGGTTCGGTGTGATAGAGGAAATCCTGAAGCAGGGCGCGCTCGGTTTTATCCAGAAGCCCTTTTCCCGCCGGACGATAGCCCTGTCTGTGAAAAAGGCACTGTCCTCCTGACCGTATCAGTGTCAGTGTCAGTGTCAGTGCCAGTGCCAGTGCCAGTGCCAGTGCCGGCAAAACAATAATGGGTCTTCGCGTAAGCGTGTGGGTTCGCAGGTTAATTTGATGCGACTGTCTTGTGGTCGTTCCGGCTTGTCCGGCCTGTCCCGACCCTCACGGGGAATCCTTCCGAAAAACG
>JBJKOV010000237.1:0-2548 GCA_046707105.1 Thermodesulfovibrionales bacterium | reverse complement strand
TCCAGCTGGCAAAAAAGGGGATGGCGGACACAATTTCCATGGAATTGGAGGGTCAAAAGGTAGTGGTCGGCGAAATGCTGAAAACCTTGATCGAAGATTTTGGAGTGAAGTTCTACGTATGCCACGCCTTCATGCCCTCTTACGGTATGACAAAAGATGATCTTATTGATAATGTCGAGGTCAAGTCGAGCTCTTACCTTGGAGAGTTGTTCCTGGACGGCCGCACGCCTTTCTCCGTTAATATCTGATAACCCGGCCCCCTTTCTTTGGAGGGGGCCTTCCCTTCATACTTTATTAAACCGGCAATCAAATGGTTTAACTTTGTCATTTTGGCCTGCCTGTAGGCAGGTCCGGCCTGTCCCGACCCGCGCGGGAATCCCTCATGGAAGAAAGATTCCCGACTCCGGAAGGCTTTCGGGATTGAGGGAATGACATAGTGGCGTGGTCAACCGGATATACAAAATGCTTCTGCTTTAAAAATTATTTCTTGAGGATCCGTCAGTGGTACGGTAAGATTGAAGAGGCACAGAAATAATTTTGCCAGAGGACACCCATGCCTGTTCCGCCGACGACAGCTGTAGAAAAAACCGGGATTGACAGGATCATCGATGAAGACTTCAGCCTGACCAGGCTGATTTATTCCTATATTGCCTGCGCGACATTCTGGCTGGTGTTCGGGACCACGATTGGGGAGTATCTCGGGATAAGGTTTGATTTCCCGGACTTCGGGGTGCATCGATGGCTGTCCTTCGGAAGGCTTCGTCCGGTCCACACAAATACGGTCTTTTGGGGCTGGACCTCCCTGGCCATGATCGCCCTGGCGATATACGTAGTTCCCCGGACCAGCCAGAAAAAGCTCCACAGTACCGGTCTGGCGTGGATAAGCCTTTTCCTTATCAACCTTTCCGTTATTTCCGGGGTCGTGCTGCTGATCTCCGGAGTTAACAACGGGGGACAGGAATACCGCGAATTCATATGGCCGTCCATGGGCCTTTTCATGCTGGCCCTCATCATACTTGCCTACAACCTCTACCGTACGGTCGCGGAGAGGAATATAGATGAGATCTACATTTCCAACTGGTACATTCTGGCGGCATTTCTCTGGACCATCGTTTTGTCCGTCACCGCTTACATCCCCTGGTATCAGCATGGACTTGGGGAAACGGTAATCCAGGGATACTACATGCACATGGGCGTCGGTATGTGGTTTACTCCCATGGTACTCGGCCTCACCTACTATTTTCTGCCGAAACTTCTCAACAAGCCTATTTATTCATACTCCCTGGGTGTGCTCGCCTTCTGGACCCAGATGGTCTTTTACTCCCTGATAGGCGCCCATCATTTCGTCTTCAGCCCCATCCCGTGGTGGCTCCAGACGGTCGCAATAATCTTCAGTGTCGGCATGTTCATTCCCCTCATCGCCGGCACAGGGAACTTTCTTCTCACAATGCGCGGCAGCGGAAGAACGATTGCCAGAAGTTATTCCCTGCCTTTCATTCTGGTCGGCGTCATCTTTTACTTCTTTGCCTCGGGGCAGGGCACTTTCGAGGCCATCCGTTCCCTGAATAAACTGTGGCATTTTACAAACTACACCATCTCGCATTCCCATCTGACAATGTATGGATTTGTCTCGTTTCTGATCTGGGGAGGCATTTACGGCCTGCTCCCCGGGCTGACCGGCAAGGACCCCGACTACATTCTGGTGGGCGTTCACTTCTGGTTCGCCCTCACGGGTCTCCTTATATACGGGGTCTCGCTGGTTGTGGGAGGGACCGCCCAGGGGCAGAGCTGGTTGTCGGGGGCGCCCTTCATCGATTCCGTAAGGCTGATGTCATCCTACTGGCTGGGCAGGGCGGTCGGGGGCAGTCTGATGCTGCTGTCCCATATAATATTCGCCTATAACGTTTGGAAAATGAAGCCTGCTATGAGGCCGGAAAAAGCTGTGGAGCCCTCTGGTGGACCTGCATGAACCTTGATTTTCACAAAAACCACCATCTTCTTTACGGGGTCATCTTCTTCGGGTTCATATTACTTACGGCCATCATCGCCGTAGGTCCCGCCCTATGGGTGCAGGACCACAATGAACCCCTTCCGGGGTCGAGACCCCTGACCGCCCAGGAACAGAGAGGCCTCCACATCTACGTAGCGGAAGGATGCCTTAATTGTCATACCCAGCAGGTGAGGCCGCTTGAAGTGGACAAGCCTTTCGGCAGACCGTCGACGCCGGGTGACTATGCCCGCCTGGGGCCGCAGGACCTGTGGCGGATGACGCCGGAGATGCTCGGCACGGAGCGAAACGGCCCGGACCTCAGCGATGTCGGCGACCGCCAGCCGAGTGAAACATGGAATTACATCCATCTGTACAACCCCCGCGCCGTGGTGAAGGATTCTGTCATGCAGGCCTACCGCTGGCTCTTCCGGGTGAAACGCAGCCCCGGACCGGACGATACGGTTGTTCCGGTCCCCCCCGGATACGCACCCGCGGGCGGCAGAGTCGTTGCCACAGAAGAAGCGAAAGACCTCGTGGCGTACCTGATGTCTCTCAGGC
>JBJKOV010000236.1:0-7429 GCA_046707105.1 Thermodesulfovibrionales bacterium | reverse complement strand
GCGGCCTGTCCGTCAATCTTTGTCGATTCCTATTATATATAATCGAAATGAAAATCGAAATGTTATAGAATAACGGTCAAGATGCCGAGGGTCGTTTTCCGCAGTTCGACGTATGCATACGAAAGGCTTAGACCTGCCTTTTTCGAAGTCATTGATTCTGTTGCGGGCGACCTGATTGCAAAGGGAAGCCGCGTTGTGATCAAGCCAAACCTTCTCGCTCCGGCGCCTCCGGAAAGCGCGATGCTTACCCATCCTGCGGTTGTGAGGGCGGCTGTCGAGTACGTGATGGAAAAAGGCGCGAGACCATGCATCTCCGACAGTCCTGCAATGGGTTCCTTCGGGAAGATCCTGGATACAAGCGGGATAAGGGATGTCTTAAGAGGTCTTGATGTTGAATTCAAGGAATTCAAGGACTCCAGCACCGTTGAAGTGGGGGCTCCGTTCAGGAAGATAGAGATAGCTTCAGACGCCCTCGATGCGGACCTGCTCATTAACCTGCCTAAACTGAAGACTCACTCCCAGATGCTCCTGACCCTCGGCGTCAAGAACATGTACGGCTGCGTCGTCGGCCTCAGGAAACCGGAATGGCATTTAAGAACGGGTGTGGACAGGGAAATATTCGCGCGACTGCTCGTCCAGATTTACATGGCGGTCGGGCCGGCGGTGACCGTGATGGACGGGATACTGGCAATGGAAGGCGAAGGTCCGGGAAGGAGCGGAACACCGAGGGAAATCGGGGTCCTTATAGGCAGCAGGGATGCTGTGGCGCTCGATCACGCCGTATGCGGAATGCTCGGTCTTGACCCTTATAGCCTCCTTACAAACCGGGCCGCCCGTGAGATGGGGCTTGTTGAAGATGAAGTCCTGATGGAGAGCGACATCCCCAGGATTGATGATTTTCGGTTGCCGGAGATATCACCCCTCATATTCGGCCCGCCGAAGCTGCATGGTTTTATGAGAAGACATTTCGTCCAGAGGCCCGTGTCGGACCAGTCGGCCTGCAGACTCTGCGGGGAATGCTGGAAATATTGCCCTGCAAAGGCGATAAAGCCTCATGGGAAGAAGATCGGCTTTGACTATGATAAGTGCATCAGGTGTTATTGCTGCCTGGAGGTCTGTCCACATGCAGCTATCAGAGCAAAGGAGACCCTCCCCGGCAGGATTGTGAGGAAGGTCCTGGGCCGGGGACTCTGAAGTCGGGCTTATTCCACTGGAGTCACTATCGCCATGACTACAAGGCGGCTGTCTCCGGCTTTGAACCCGTGTGATACCAGGGGGTCGCAGAGGATGCAGGTTTTTTCGTCGGCTTCAATCGTTTCGTCTCCGACAGTGAAGGTGCCTCTGCCTTCGACAACATACATCAGTAGACGGAGGGGGGCCTTGTGGGGCGTAAGTTCCTGGCCGGGTTCCAGGCACATGAGAGCTACCCTCATTTCCGGTTTGTCGGTGAGCATCTCTCTCCCGACTTTGTCGGGGGAGAATTTGATCAGCTTCTTCAGGTCAAGTATCTCCATTGTTACCTCCTTCTTGTCATGTCTCAATTATGGTATAAAAAACGAGGATTCGCTATGACGAAGATCATGATGAATCAAGGGTGCGGAAGGCTGGCCATTATTGCATGAATATTCTGCGATCTGCTATTCTGGAATCAGAACTAAAAATGAACAAACCTCCTTTTATCATCCCGTCGGTCATTTTTCTTATTATCTCGATACCGCTTGTGCTGGGGTGGATACCTAAGAACCGGTTCTACGGTGTGCGGACGCGGAAGACACTTTCGGACGAGCGAGTGTGGTTTGCCGTCAACAGACTCGGGGGCTGGCTGATCATCGCCTGCAGCCTGATATACCTGTCGATAGCTGCACTCATACCGTTTTCGTCCGATATCACCTCCCCCAACTGGTGGGCGCACATGGCCGGTTTCGCCGTTCCACTGGTCTTAAGTTTTCTGACAATCCATATTTACACGAAGCGCCTGTGACGACTTTGCCGCAATTGCGCGTATTTTCGGCAGTCATTCCACAAGGCGGGAATCCAATTTGATCAGAATGGATGACGAAAATTCAAAGGCAAAGGGCATCAGGCCGACGGCTACAAGACGTTGGAAGACCAGGCGTGTTTTTGCTAAAATAATTAGTCATTGCTGTCGCCGGGTCGCCAACTTTCAATGAACCTGCTGAGGAGGGCCGCACGTACAGCCCGGAAGAAAAACGAAGGATGATGAAAGAAGAATGAGCAAGGTCATAGCTTATCAGAACACCGATCGTGTCTGTTTCTGCCAGATAAAGTTTGAGAGCGGTGAACGCATCCTCGTGTCGATCGCGAACGTGCCACAGCCTGGCATCAAGGTGATAAGGCTTTTGTTCCGCATCATACCATATAAGACTATCTGGGAATTCAGCGCCCCAGGAGAAAAAAAGGCTCAGAAAAAAATGATCGAGATGTTTTCGGACAGCAACTCACCGAGGGCAAAACATCCTCTTGATGCGATCATAATAAAACTGTTGCCCTGCAAGTACTTCGGAGAAGCAGTTTCTGTACTGCGCGAGGCAGAAGAAAAATTCCGCGGCGCCTGAGCAGGGGGGGAGGCCCGCTAACAGTCCCTCTTAGTAAAAAGTTTTTTTGAGGTCGTCATTCCCGAAGTTCTTAATCGGGAATCCACTCTTTTCAATTAGTTATGCCTACCTTGGATACCCGCCTCCGCGGGTATGACGACTTTTTGACAAGCTATCAATAGTAAATCAGTTTCCGTTCCAGGTCGGTCGAACGCGAAATGCGCTTCGCCTCATCAAGGCTGATTATGTCCTTCCTGCAGAGTTGTATAAGATGCTGGTCCATTGTCTGCATGTGATATTCGTCGCCGCCTTTTTCAATGTGCTGCTCGATCTCATCGAGGTGACCGTCCCGAATGCATGCCTTTATGGTAGATGTGGCATACATGACCTCCAGTGCCGGCACCACGGTTTCCCCGCTTTTGCTCCTGATAAGCCGCAAAGAGATGGTGGCCACCAGGCTTTCCGCCAGTCTGTGGCGGATGTTCTCCTGCGTCTGCGGCGGGAAGTATCCGACTATGCGGTTGATGGTGGAAGCCGCGCTATGCGTGTGCAGGGTCGACAGTACTAAATGTCCCGTCTCGGCTGCCTTGACGCATGAGTCGATGGTTTCAAGATCGCGCATCTCTCCAACCATGATAACATCCGGGTCCATGCGCATCGCCGCCTTCAATGCGCCGCCGAAGTCTTCGGTGTCGATACCCACTTCCCGCTGGATGATGCAGCTCATGTTCGAATGGAAGATGAATTCTATGGGATCTTCTATCGTGATGACGTTGTAGTTGAAATTGTCGTTGATATAGCGGACCATCGAGGCCATGGTCGTGGATTTGCCGTTGCCTGTGGGTCCGCATACAAGGATCAGCCCGCTCGAAGCCTTCGTGATATTTTCCAGGACGGCAGGGAGGTTGAGCTCCTCAAATGTGCCTATATGGTGGGGTATGACGCGCATCACAAGTCCGATATGGCCCCTCTGGCGGAAGATGCTGACCCTGAAACGGCCTACGTTCGACAAGGTATATGACGTATCGAATTCCCTCAATTCTTCAGGTAGCCCGCGGTTGTTCTGCTCCATGACCGTGGAGGCAATAAATTCGGTATCTTTACTTGTGAGGGTGTTCAGTTTTGAGCGGATCAGGTGCCCCCTGGCCCTGAACATGGGTGGGTTGTCCACTTCGAAATGGATATCGGAGACGCGCTTTTCAAAGGCGATTTCAAGGATCTGGGTAAATGTGGCTATGTCCATGGCTGTCTTCCTCCAGGATAGTATACCTTAACCCGGCATAGGCAAAAAAAATATTTTCACTCCTTTTTCCCACCTCACTTGCGGGTCGCCTCGGCAATCCGCTTCCGGTAGAAAGCGTTTTCCATAACGAGACCCGCCTCATTCGCCAGGATTTCCAGTTCGTCACACCGGATGGATGAAGCCTCTCTGGTGCCGAAATCTCCATAGACGAGAGTCACTGTCTTCCCGCGACTCTTTACAGGGAGAAGCATAATCGTCGAACTTGCGGGTTCTCCGATAGCATCGAAGAGATTATTCTTCAATGCCTCGTCGTCGCTTTTTCCATAAAAGAGTTGTCCTTCTTCAATCACCCGGCGGAGAAGCGGAGACCCGGACAGTGGGACCTTTACCCTGGTCACCGAGGTCGGTCCGGCGTTTTTTTCTGCGTATACTCCTATGGCTTTTTCCCCTGCAATTTCTGTCCGGCGGACGAAGAAAGTGATGGCGCGTTCGAATGTTTCGGAAGCAAATTTGAGCAGAGCCAGGGACACAGCAGGAGGTTCGTCCAAATGCCGGAGGAACGCAACCCGGTCCTTAAGTCTGCCAGGAGGGCTGCCTGGAGCGGTCAGGTCCAACTGCTCGTAAAAAAAGTTTTTGATGTAAACATTGAAGGATTCAAGGAACTTGATGATATCCCTGGTGAAGGTTGAATCCCGGTGTCCTTTTGACGGCTTGGGGAATACCGCCCTCATTCCGTCGCTAAGTGACTGCAAAGTGAAGGCGTAATCCTCCGCAGATGCCAGTTGTACGGCGGAAACCATTGGATATTTCTCCTTGACCATTGCCCTCATGCTTATGATTGCTTCTCCGGAAAGCAGCCCTCCGCCCGCTTCCGGGTCGTCGAAAACAAGGATGGGCAGGACTTTAATTCTTATGCACTCGTCCAGGATGTTACAAAGTTCCTCTTCCCCATCTGAAGAAAATACGAGGACTCCTCCATCCTTGCAGATGGTCATGATTGAATGTTTGATCAGCTCGTCATCGCTCACGAGTATAAGTGCTTTCGCCCGGCCTTCCCCGCGCCCTGATCTGTCATAAGCATTTATGCTCGCCGTGGATCTTTTCAAAAAAGATACAAACGCTTCCCGTTCCTCGGCGGGAAAATCTGCCAGGGTCTCCTCAATCTTTTGTCGATGGATTGCGGCGGGATCGAATACTTCGTCGTCCTGGGAAAATTCGGGTATCTTGCTCTCGAGGCGGTCGAGATTGCCCAGGCCCAGGTCATCGGCAGTAATGACCGCCCCGACTTCAGCGGTATCCTCCGGCGGAATCACGTCAGCGAAGTGTTCTTCGTCGGACGTGACGGCCTTCCCATTCTGGCGGTCGCGTTCTTTTTCATCAAAAATACGAAGAGCGTCCATCAATACCATTTGAGCATCGAGACCTATTTGCTGCTCCATTTTGCTGAGCGGATAGCTGACGTCGGGGGACACGGCGACAATGTCCGTATCAAGGGTGAAGGTGCCTTTCTTCCAGCCTACCAGCTCAACAATGGTGATATCGATAAGCTTCTTCAGTCCCCTGAATGCGTCGTCCTGCTTCAACCGGCCGAGTTCCAAAAGAGTTTCAAGCAGGGGCCTACGGTTCTTCCCTGCCTTCTTTTGAACATCCAGGGCCAGCTTGAGGTCTTCGACTGCTATTGCTTTCATTTTGACCAGAACGGTGCCGATCCTGACTTTATTGTCCAGATGGCTTGCACCGACAATGTAGCCGTTGCTGAAGATGATCCGGCTTTCGCCCCTGGTCCCCTTTACAGAAAAAATGCCGGACTTCCGCGTCGTATTGAGCAGCTGAATTATGTCTACTATATTGAGTTGTTCTAAGTCACCGGTAAAGGGCATAGGCGTCTAACTTGCAAGTAAGAATAATTTTTAAAAAAGCATACCATAAGAAACGCGGACTGGTAAATATACAGTAAGGAAGAACACTCTTCCCCTACCCTCAGCAGACGATCTGCTCCCAAGTCTCCTTGAACCTCTTGAAGGCGCCTTCTTCTATGGATGCCCTCATTTTTCTGAAGAAATCGAGATAGAAATACAAATTGTGGATTGTATTGAGCCTCATCGAAAGTATCTCGCGTGAGAGGAAGAGGTGCCTCATGTATCCACGCGAATAATTTCTGCATGCGTAGCAGCCGCAGTCGGGGTCGAGAGGGCCCGCGTCGTATTTGAACTCTTCTCTCTTTATGCTTATCCGGCCTAAGCTGGTAAACAAGGTCCCGTTTCTCACATTCCGCGTGGGCATGACACAGTCGAACATGTCAAAGCCCGCATCGACCGCCTTCAGCATGTCGCCGAGGTCGCCTATTCCCATGAGATACCGCGGCCGGTCTTTTGGCAGGAGGGGTGCGCCGAAATAGATAATTTCATGCATCTCCTCCTTCGGCTCGCCGACGCTTACCCCGCCAACGGCATATCCGTCGAAACCAATGGAGATCAGTTCCTGCGCACTCTTCTTCCTGAGATCTTTATACATGCCCCCCTCCACGATGCCGAATAGCGCCTGGCCGGGGTTCTGATTTCCCCTGCACCGTCGAGCCCATGACGTCGTAAGATCGACGGACTTGGCTGCATACCCGTGATCGGCGGGATAGGGGATGCATTCGTCAAAGGTCATGGCGATATCGGAGCCGAGGATGCCCTGAATCTTCATCGCCTCCGCAGGACCTATAAAATGCGGCGAGCCGTCGATATGGGACCTGAAGTGGACGCCCTCTTCCTCTATCTTTCTGAGGGCGGCGAGGCTGAAGACCTGAAAGCCTCCGCTGTCTGTCAGGATGGGCCGATCCCAGTTCATAAACCTGTGAAGGCCCCCGAGTGTGCTGATGACATCGGTGCCCGGCCTGAGATAGAGATGGTAAGTATTGCCCAGTATGATCTCGGCGCCGATCTCCCTGAGTTCGTCCGGCGACATCGCCTTGACGGTGCCTATTGTACCTACGGGCATGAAGGCCGGGGTGTTGATTGCCCCCCTTCCGGTTTCCAGAACGCCTCTCCTTGCATCACCGTCGGTTGATATTATTTTGAAATCCATAAAAAAATCTTGCTGCCCCCTTTATGTTCCGAAGCTCATCCCGGGTTTTCCATTTCAGCCGACTTCGGGGGAAGAATGCGTTATAGCGACCGCACCGGCATCCCGGCTTTGTCTATTCAACATTATAATTTTATGTTCTCGATTATACAACGCATATGCGCCTGGAAATGCTTACCGAACTGACGAATCCCTGTCTTGCGCCACGACCATTATCAAAAAAACTTACTGAATTATCCGGGTTGACAAGCGAGGACCGATTAGGTTAGATATATGCAGGGCTGCCGGCGCGGCAGCTGGTTTGGCGATATAAAAAAATTTTTGAGCTTCTCCAGAGTTCTCTTGACAAGGGCAAAATAGTTGAGTTATATTACCTACTCGTTCTTTGAAAACTAGAAAAGGTGCGTAGCATACCTAACAATTCCCAGAAAATTTTTTGAGTTAACCAGTATCAAATGAGAGTTTGATCCTGGCTCAGAACGAACGCTGGCGGCGTGCCTAACACATGCAAGTCGAACGGAGTTAGTGAGGAGCACCGAGCAGAGCGGGGTGGATAGGGTAG
>JBJKOV010000235.1:0-1999 GCA_046707105.1 Thermodesulfovibrionales bacterium | reverse complement strand
GACCTGCGAGGGGCAACGACCTGCGATATGATCTCACCATAACCCTGGAAGAAGCCGTATTCGGAACGGAAAAGACGATCGAATTCCCGAGCTTCGAGGATTGTCATGAGTGCAAGGGCTCGGGCTCGGAACCCGGGAAAAACCCGACCGTCTGTCCTGCCTGCAAGGGCACCGGGCAGGTTCGTTTTCAGCAGGGCTTCTTCAGCGTCTCCAAGACATGCGGCAAGTGCTCCGGCCAGGGCAGGATAATCACAGACCCGTGCAAGGCATGCAAGGGACATGGCAAGATTGAGATACAAAAGAATATAAACGTAAAGATCCCGCCTGGCGTAGACAGGGGGTCCAGACTGAAGATATACGGTGAAGGTGAACCCGGCATTCACGGCGGACCCAGGGGAGACCTGTATATTATACTGGAGGTCCAGGAGCACCCTTTTTTCAAGAGGGAGGGCACAGAGATATTTTGCGAGGTACCCATCTCGTTTCCCCAGGCTGCACTGGGGTCGGAGGTTGAGGTCCCGACCATTGACGGCTCCGCCAGTCTCAAGATACCGCCCGGGACGCCCTCAGGCAAGATTTTTCAACTCAGGGGCAAGGGGGCTCCCCCGGTGGGCGGACATCACAGGGGCAATCAGGCGGTAAGGGTTTACGTCGAGGTACCTAAGAAACTCAGTGCGCGACAGAGGGAACTTCTGGAAGAGTTCGCCTCTATAAACGGCGACGAGGTCTCCAAGACCTTCAAGGAAAAGATAAAGGATCTTTTCACCGGAGTTGAAAATTGAACCTTCTTTCTTTCGCATAAGGTGGATAGGCATGCGAGAGACACGACCGACGAGTCGGCGAGTGGATGCCCATAACCACCGCCGCGCAGAAGTCTCAATCTTTTAATGCCCAGAATCTTTCTTCCCGATCCTGAAATAAGAGACGGGATCATTTTCATAAGGGGAGAAAAAGCGAGATATCTTACCGCTGTGCTCAGGTCAGGTGCGGGTGATTCCCTTACGGTAAACGACACAATCGGCAATTCATATTCTGCAAAGATAATCCGGGCGACGAGGAAAGAGGTCCTGGCGGAGATAACCGGCAGAGAGGATTCAGGCGGAGAGTCACCGCTAAAGATAACCCTTCTTCAGGGTCTGCTTAAGGGTGAAAAAATGGACCTGGTGGTCCAGAAGGCTACCGAACTCGGGGTGGAGAAGATCATCCCGGTAATCACCTGCAGGAGTCAGGTAAGGGAAACGAGAAAACTCGGCCGGTGGCAAAAGATAGCTGAGGAGGCGTCGAGACAATCGGGAAGGCCAATGATTCCCGTGGTCGGCAACACCCTCGATTTTGAGGGCCTCTTCAACGGGCCTCCGGTCCAGGGGCGTGGGATAGTATTCTGGGAAAAGGGGGGCGGGAAGCTGCCCGCCGTTTTTGAGCAGCTCGGGGGAGCACGAAGGATAGAACTTTTCACGGGTCCGGAGGGGGGGTTTTCAGACGAAGAAATCATGACGGCAAAAGAAAAAGGATTTATCGCAGCAACCATGGGCAGGAGAATCCTGAGGGCCGAAACAGCGGCGATCGTTGCGCTGGGGATCGTTCAGTACCAGCTTGGGGACCTCGGGTCCTAGTATCGTCGTCCCGTAATAGTTCAGATATATGGATACGAGAAAGGTCGCATGTTTGAGATATTATTACCCTGGCAGTCAAATGGATGAAACGTGCCGCTGCCGGCTTGTCCGGAATCTATCCGAAAACAAAGAAAGATCCCCGGCAAGCAAGGATGACGGATTGGGATGTTTTGTTGCCGGGTTAATAGTATAATAGTTTAAACAACAGATGACACTCGAAATATTTTTTATCCTGGGGTTCCTGGTACTGAACGGTTTTTTCGCGGCGTCCGAAATAGCCGTGGTTACATCCCGAAAGTCCTTTATCAGAAACCTGGCGGAGAAAGGAAGCAGGAGGGCCGATAAACTCCTCCGGCTGCAGTCCGAACCCGACAGGTTCTTTGCCA
>JBJKOV010000234.1:0-9991 GCA_046707105.1 Thermodesulfovibrionales bacterium | reverse complement strand
GGCAAACAGGCGCCAGGATTATACTCCTGAGCGTCATAGACAAGAACTCCGTCATTGCGCAATCGATACCGGCTTTTTCCACGCCGACCCACATTACCGAGTCAGTGGAAGACTACATGAGGCATGCAGCGGAGGCGTACCTGTCTGCGGCGGAGAAACTGTGCAAAAAGAAAAGCGTTGAGACAAAAAGCGTCATCAGGTCGGGCCATCCGGTCGAGGAGATTGTGAAGGAAGCCCGAAAATCAAAGGCCGATCTGATCGTAATGGGCTCCCATGGAAAGAGCGCCCTGGAATCCGCCGTTCTGGGCAGTGTCACTTATGGTGTTATACATTACGACACGAAGATCCCGGTGCTCGTAACGAGGATGTGAAGCACCGGCCATTTTGCTGACGAAAGGGACTGGCGTCGCGATGCCCGAAATCCCGGAGGAACAGAAGAAATCATCCAGGGTGCTCAACCGCCGTGTGCATATGGCGAACGAACGGACGTTCCTTGCCTGGATACGGACGAGTCTGGGGATCATGGCCTTCGGTTTCGTTGTCGAGAAATTCGCTCTCTTCGTCAGGCAGATATCCTATTATATCGAACGGACAGGCATGCCCGGAGGACCCAAACCGCCACCTTCGCCCGGGTATTCCGCTGCCATGGGAATATTCCTGGTCGGACTCGGGGCGCTGGTCGGTTTAATGGCCTACATCAGATACAAGCATGTGGAACGACAGATAGATGAAGACACCTACCACCCGTCGGTGCTTCTGAATGGCATGCTCATCGTGTCAGTTCTGGCCATCGGCGTATTCCTCATATTCTATCTTGTCCACAGCATCCGATGACCTTTTGATCGCTTCGCCGCCTGTCAGACCATCTTTTTCAATACGTCACCCAGTCTTTTGATCCCCGTCCGTATGGTCTCCTCGTCTACACTTGAATAGTTCAGTCTCAGGGTATTGACGTCGCGCCTGTTGACGTAAAAAGGGTCTCCGGGGACAAAGGCGACCTTTTTCTCTATCGCCTTTTTAAAGACTTTCACCGCCGACAGGCCCTCAGGCAGTGTAATCCAGAGAAACATCCCGCCCTCCGGCTTTGTGTATCTGGTCTCCTCCGGGAAATGTTCCTCTATCGCAGCAACCATGGCGTCCCGCTGCCTGCCGTAGGCTTCTCTTATCTTCTCTATATGTTCGTCGATATCGTAGTCCGTCAGATACTGAAGGATGATCCTCTGGCCAAAATAGTTCGTATGCAGGTCCGACGCCTGTTTCGCAATTATCAGTTTGTCCATCACTTCATCCCTGGCAACAATCCACCCGATCCTGAAGGACGGCACGATGATCTTTGAAAACGAGCCGAGCAGGATAGTGTTATGGGGAATGAGTTTGTGAAAAGACGGCTTGTCCTCCCCGATGAACCGCAGTTCTCCGTATGGGTCGTCCTCCACCAGGAGCGTGCTTTCCCCTTCCAGGATGCCGGACACCCCCCTGCGGTTTTCTTCGGAGTAGCTTATTCCCGAGGGGTTCTGGAAGTTAGGGACGCAATAGAACAACTTACTCCCGCCGCGCGAAACCGCCTTTCCAAGTCCGGCCAGATCAATCCCCCCCATGTCCACGGGAACGGGGTGAAAGGTCGACCGGTAGACAGAAAACGCCTGAATTGCACCGAGGTAGCCGGGCTCCTCTATTATTACGCCGTCTCCCTCGTTCAGGAGGGTCTTGCCGAGGAGATCCAGCCCCTGCTGTGAGCCCGTAGTTATCAGGATATTGTCGGCACTTACCGAAATATCCCTCGTCTTCCTGTACCTCATGGCTATCCATTCCCTCAACTCTCGGTGCCCTTCGGATGAGCTGTACTGAAGCGCGTCCATGCCCGCCTCATCGAGGACCCTGTTCGTAGAGGCCTTTATCTCCTTGAGAGGAAAGAGATTGCGGTTCGGCAGCCCTCCCGCAAACGAGATGACAGACTCATCAATCGCAACCTTCAGAATCTCCCTGATAAACGATCTAGGCACATCCGATATCCTGTCGGAGAAAATACTGCCCATGTTCTTCCGCTCCTCTTTTTTCAGTTATGGAAAGCGTCTTTTGTTTAGCTTACCACAGATGACGCCGGTTAGTATAAGGCTCGCAAGGCTTGCGGGACTGACTCACGGACAGCCGGGGCAAGGGCTCCTTGCGAAATGGAGTGCGCAACTTTTAAAATGTTCAATGGCACGTATTAAGGTCCTTCCCCCCGGTCTCAGGAACAAGGTTTCTGCAGGAGAAGTAGTCGAAAGGCCCGCCTCTGTAGTCAAGGAGTTGATAGAAAATTCGATTGACGCAGGAGGCACGGATATCAGGATTGAAGTCTCCCGCGGTGGGAAGCGGATGATCAGGGTTTCCGACAACGGATGCGGCATGGACAGGGAAGATGCACTCCTTTGTTTCGAGCGTCATGCGACGAGCAAGCTTTTGAGTGAGGCCGGTCTCTTTGACATCAGGACCCTGGGATTCCGGGGAGAAGCTCTGCCCTCGATGGCCTCGATATCGCGGGTTAAACTCGTTACCGGTATAAAAGGCTCTTCCGGCGGCATATCGCTGGAGATTGAGGGAGGAGAGGTAAAGGGGATAAAGGACTCGTCCTTCACCGGGACTTCAATCGAGGTAAGCGACTTGTTCTTCAACACCCCGGCGAGAAAGAAGTTCCTGAAAACCGACAGCACCGAGTTGTTTCATATAATTGACTCCATCACAAAAGAGGCGCTCTCCCATCATGAGATATCCTTCTCCCTCTTCACGGACGACAGGGAGGCTATGACCGTTCCGAAGGCCTCCGGCCCCCGGGAGAGGATACTGCAAATCTTCGGTCCGGAGTTCCTTAACGGCCTGACAGAGGTGGATGCGGTTCAGGACCATATGAGTCTTAAGGCCCTTATCTCGAAGGGCACGAACTTCAGGAAGGCCAGGTCCCATCAGTTCGTCTTCGTCAATGGCCGGCCGCTAAAAGACCAGACCGTCAGCGCTGCCGTTTACAAAGCCTATGAAGGCATACTCCCTGGCGAGAAGCACCCGGTTTTTTTCCTTTTCCTGGAACTTGACCCGAAAAAGGTCGATTTCAACGTGCATCCCACGAAAAGGGAGGTCAGGTTTGAGGAAAAGGAGCAGGTATACAGGTTCGTTTACAGCCACGTGAGAGATGCCGTAAGAGGAGAAAGGAAGGAATATACCGGACATTTCACTGACATGCCGGGTCCCCCGGCTGCGACACCCCGGCCTTATCCTTTCCTGTCTTCGCCCCCCGCAGCCGGCAATGCACTAATATCCGAAAATGCCTCCCTCGCTTACAGGCCCGTTTTGCCCTTTATCTATCTGGGTGAGACCTTTATCGCCGTCTCGGGCAGGGGCGGCCTTACAGTGATCGACCATCACGCGGCCCACGAGAGGATTCTTTATGAAAAATTTCTGGGCAAGGTAGCCCTTGATTCCTGTCAATTCCTCTTTCCGGTGCAGATCAAGCTTTCCCATAAAGAGTACAGGGTCATACTCGAAAATAAAGAGCTGTTCCATGCTTTCGGCATCGAAGTGGATGACTTCGGGCACGATTCCCTGATCATCCGGGCGGTGCCTTCCGCACTTGAGGGGGCCGACCTCAGGGGGGTGCTCTCGGATGCGGCGGCAGCGGTCCTCGAAGGCCTCCGTCCCGGCAGACCGCTGAAGGAAGAGATTGCGGCTAAAATCGCCTGCCACAGCTCGGTGAGGGGCAAGGAAATTCTTAACCAGGAGGAGCTTTCGCGTCTCCTGGCGGATCTCGAAAATACGGAACATCCGGACCAGTGTCCGCACGGAAGGCCGACGCGGCTCTTTTTCTCCCTGGATGACCTGAAAAAGATGTTCAAGAGGACATGAAAAAGGTCCTTATCCTCCTGGGGCCGACCGGGGTCGGAAAGACGGGAGCTTCGATTCTCCTTGCAAAGGCCCTCGATACCGAGATCATCAGTGCCGACTCCATGCAGATATATAAAAATATGGACGTGGGCACGGCAAAGCCCTCGAAGGAAGACAGACGAATTGTCAGGCACCACATGATCGATGTCGTCGAGCCCTCGGGCTCCTTCAGCGCCGGCCGGTACATGGAAGAAATTGTGCCCATTATCGACCGGCTCCACAAAAGGGGAAGGATTCCGCTCATCGTCGGCGGAACAGGCCTGTACATCAAGGCGGTCACGCGGGGCATTTTCAGCGGACCCTCCGCAGATTGGGACCTCAGGGAGGAACTACTTTCCATAGAGGAGAAGAGGACGGGGGCCCTGTATGCTCACCTGAAAGAAATTGACCCCGGTGCTGCATTAAAGATTGCCCGGAACGATACCAGGAGGGTCTTGAGGGCACTGGAGGTCTGCCTCAAGAGCAGGGAAAGAATGTCACTACTTCAGGAGACCCTGACGAGGCCGCTTCCTTATGAGTTCATCAAGATTGGGCTGACGAGAGAGAGAAAGGAACTTTACCGGATCATAAATGAGAGGGTGGATGCCATGTTCCGGAGAGGGCTTCGGGAAGAGGTGGAGAGATTGCTCGCCATGGGCCCGGACAGGACGCCGCTTCAGGCCATCGGCTATAAGGAACTCATCCTCCATTTTAATGGAACAATCACGCGGCAGGAGGCGGTGGATCTCATAAAGAGAAACACCAGGAGATACGCCAAAAGGCAGTTCACGTGGTTCAGGAAGGAAGAGGGCATTACGTGGACAGACATTACCGGGATATATGAAGACCGCCCGGTGTTCGAAGCGCTTAAGACCGCACTCGCAACTCTTCATTACGATGCACTAAGCTAGAGCCGGGGGACCGCGTTAATCCGCAGCCGAAGAATGGGCCCGCGGAGACTTCTCAGTGTTCAATTCTCATCATCATCTGAGTTATAATAATGCGCTATAATAATCTTGAAAAATTCGGTGATGCCAAGGGTGAAAAATTGATGACAAAAGAAACTCCGATAATACCCGACACGGGGGGAGGGGGAATGACCAGCACAAAGAGCCAGAGTTTTCAGGACAGCTTTCTCAATCAGCTCAGGAAAGACAAGATGCCGGTTGTGGTGTATCTCACAAACGGGGTCAGGCTGAAGGGCGTCATAAAGGCCTTCGATAATTTTGTGATACTTCTGTCGGACATGAACCAGCAGCTGATATACAAACATGCGGTGTCCACCATCGTACCGGAAAGGGACCTTGATCTGAGATTTGAAAGTCAGCCGCAATAACCACAGGAACCCCGTTCCCACAGTAGATATCATAATCCGGTATATGAGCGGAGTAGTACTGGTCAAAAGGAAAAATCCCCCGCATGGATGGGCGCTTCCCGGAGGCTTCGTGGATTACGGGGAGCCCCTTGAGCACGCGGCCGTGAGAGAGGCGCGTGAGGAGACCGGGCTCGATGTGAGGCTAATACGCCAGTTTCATACCTATTCCGACCCGGCGCGCGATCCGAGACAGCACACCATATCGACCGTATTCGAAGCTGAATCGGAAGGAAAGACCGAGGCGGGCGATGATGCGGCGGATGTCGGCGTCTTTACCTCCGGCACTCTGCCGGAAGATATGGCCTTTGACCATAGACAAATCTTGGAAGATTACTTCATAGGGAGGTATTGATTCGATGCTCAAGGTAATGAGGGAAAACGCCAAATATTTCTATGTCCTTTTCTTCATCGTTATACTTTCTTTTGTTTTCTGGGGAGTCGGTACGATGGACAAGGGAAAAAGCTCGAGCTTCGTCGCGGAGGTCGGAAGCTACAAGATCTCGGGTCAGGAGTACTGGAGGGGCTATGACAACATGGTCCGTTTCTACCAGGACCTGTACAAGGACAAATTCACCGACGATATGAGGAAACAGCTCAAGGAGCGCGTGCTTGACTCCATGGTGGTCAACAGGGTCCTTCTTATTGCCGCCAGGGAAAATGGGATCACCGTCAGCGACGACGAACTGAACGACGCGATAAGAAACGATCCGGGGTTTCAGAGGAACGGCTATTTTGACATCAACGTTTATCGTAACAGGTTGAGACTGTCGAGGGTAAGTACGGAGGAATTCGAGACGTCCAAACGGCAGGAACTGCTTGCCGAAAAAACACGACGGATGATTGAACTTGCCGCCACCGTGCCGGCTGAGGCGCTGCAGAAGGCGTCCGGTGATGAGAAGACAGCGGAAGCGCTAAGGCAGGCGATGACGAATCAGGCCAAAGAAGAGGCGCTGAAGGCCTATATTGATGCTTTCCAGAAAAAAATCAGGATAAAGATAAACAGGGACCTGATCTCGTGACCTGGGAAGGAGAGAGAAAAGACCTCAAATGGCTGAGGCAGGTCTCATCCTTTGCCTCTTCGCGGATAATCCTGACCGCCAACCGCTACCGCATATTCGACCTTCTCGAGGCAGGCGGAAAGTCCTCCGGTGATGTCCGAAGGGCGCTGAAAACGGACGGCAGGGCCACCGAGCTTCTTATGAACAGCCTCGTTGCGATCGGCCTGCTGAATAAGAAGGACGGCCGGTACCTGAACGCCGGCGTAGCCTCCCGATATCTCGTCAAAGGCAAGCCGGGCTACCAGGGCGATATCATGGACCATTACCACACCCTGTGGGAAAACTGGGCGGGCCTCGACACGGTACTCAAAACGGGAAGGCCCTCCAACAGGTCTCACGACCACAGGTCGTTTATCCTCGGGATGGACAATGTCGCCCTCCAGAAGGTGAAGGAGGTCGTGCCGGCCATCGACCTGGGAGGTGTAAGGAGAGTCCTTGACCTCGGGGGAGGACCCGGCACCTATTCGATGGCCTTTGCGCGTAAAAATATTGCGGTAACCCTTTTTGATGCCCCGGAAACATTGAAGATCTCAAGACGCCTTATCAAAGAGGCCGGACTCGGGAAGAAGATCACGGTTAAAGCGGGCGACTTTACGAAGGACGACCTGGGCGTCAATTATGATCTGGTCTTCATATCACAGATATTTCATTCCTTCGGTCCTGAAGCCTGTGAGGCCCTGCTCAGAAAATCTTATTCCTCTTTGAACCCCGGAGGAAGGGTGGTCATCCAGGAATTCTACCTTGATGAGACAAAGGCCGGCCCTCCGCAGGGCGCGGTCTTTGCCATAAACATGCTTGTCAACACTCGTGAAGGAAGGACATACACCCCCAGGGAGATGTCCGCCTGGATGAAAAAAGCCGGCTTCAGTGGAATCAAAACCAGGCACCTCGGTGATACAGTGCTGATCACCGGAACCGCGAAGAAACGATAAGACATCGTTCCTCCTGCGAAGGGGGCCGGAAAATCCCTCGCCTGTACAAAAAAAAGAAGCCGTGGCCATAACCGTGGCTTCTTTTCGCCCGAAGCAGTTCAGCGTCAGGCGTCAGTCATGAGATTGCTCCTTACTTCCTTTTCGGAGAGCGTCTCGTCATGGGATTTCTTTGCGTGTTGAATCGCCGCGGCGATGACTTCTTTCTCGTCATGGCTCCTGATCATAAACCCGCATTTCGGATCGCACTCCACCTTTTTGAGACTGCCCGTCATATTCCCTCATCTCCTCTCTGCGGAAAAGAAGAGGCAAAGCCCTTAAGCCTTGCCCCCCGTCTCCTGCTTACTGCGTATTATCCACCGAAATCGCTTTGCGAAATGGACTGGGCCGTGCCGTTGATATAGTCCGGCCAGAACATCACATGCCGTTCCTCTTCGCTTTCGGCTTTCCAGTTAAGGTCACATGCCCTCGTAAGCCCGTCGAGCCGCTCATTCAGCTCTTCTATTATCATGTGTAAGGCAAACACTTCAGGCACTACCCTCTCCTTTTCTCCCGTCGAAAGACGATCAAGCTTCCTGACTACATCGAAAACCTTCGCCTGCCATCCGTAAAGTTCTGTACTGACATTGTCACAATAATCCTGAGTCGCCATATTCGTCTCTCCTTTCTTTATTATTTCCGTTATGTTCTTTGGTTTCCATCTTCTTATCCTCTTCTTGACTTCATGATATTGCGGCCTGTCAGGAATAGCAAAACGATTTTTTGGCATTTTTGGGGTAGATATGGACAAAAAAGACCTCATTTATCCCGTTTACTGAAAAGTTTAAAAGGTTACGCTGTTTAAAGCAGGCATATGCGTTGTTTCGCAACTTATGGAAGCATGGGGCGGGATCGAGGGGCAGCCTGAAACCACTAACTCCTGAAAATAACCCTTTTTCAGCCGGATTCTGCCCGTCAGTGCAACGTTCAGGCTAGAGTCCTATCTTCGTCAACACCCCGTGGAGCTTGCGCGTCGGAAAGTTATAAAACTGGATAAAAGAAGGTGTGAGCCTCTTTATGGCGGCAAATGTCTCCCATACCGGGTTTTTCGTAGAGATGTCCTCAAGACCGTAAAAAACGACCCTCTCGTCTATCCCGGCGTCCTTCAGGATCTCTTCCACCTCGATGACCTCCATATACCCGGCCTGGATCTCGAATACCCTCAACCCTTTTGCGAGGTCCTCCTTAAAGAACCCCGTAATGCCGAAAGGGTCGTCCCGCATTATTATGGATACGAAGATATTATCCTCATACATGATGCCGTGATAGAACATCGTCTGCGTTATGTAAAAAGGGATTTCCTTGACATCCTTCAGCAGGAACAATACCGTGCCGCTGATTTTGTCCGTAGTGGCATAAACCCTGTTGAATTTCAGCAGAAAGTCATCGAGGGGCATGAAATCCATCATGCGGTAGAGCTTCTTCTGCCCCTGCGTGTAAAGGACAATGGTGGTGAGCGGAATCGAGGCCAGTATGAGGGACCAGTATCCTCCGTGCGGTATCTTCGTAAAGTTAGCCGCGAGGTATACGATATCCACGATCGTGACAAGAGAGGATATGGCCACAAGGGCCGGTTTTTTCTTGAGATAGAAGATCCAGATCATCATTACACCGGTGAGGGTCATCGTCCCCGTGACGGCTAGGCCGTATGCGGCGGCGAGGCGGTGAGAAGCCTCGAACTCGATCATGATAAACAGCACGGCCAAGAGCAGGAACCAGTTGACAGACCCTATATATATCTGCGACTTTCTCTCCTCTGAGGTGTAATCCACCTTGAACATCGGCATCACCCTGGTCGTGATGCCCTGATAGACGATCGAGAACATGCCGCTTATCATCGCCTGAGAGGCGATAATCGTGGCAGCGATGCTCAGGAGAAGAAACGGGACATAAAGGATCTCCGCATAGTTGAATACCATCTCGAAAAGCACGTTTTTCGCCTGGGGATGCAACAGCAGAAAGGCACCCTGGCCAAGATAGTTGAGCACGAGGGCGACAAATACGACTCCCCAGGACTGCCTTATAGGTCTGCTGCCGAGATGACCCATATCGGCGTAAAGGGCCTCACCGCCGGTTGCGCAGAGAATAATCTCCCCAAGGGCAAGAACCCCTTTTATGCCGTGGTGAAACAGAAATCTTATGCCGTAATACGGGTTGATCGACCAGAGCACGGAAGGTGCCTGTGCTATAGCGACGACGCCAACCAGGATGAGTGCGGAAAACCATATCACCATTATGGGGCCGAATGCGCCGGCAACCTTCTCGGTGCCTTTGCTCTGGATAGCGAACAGTGCAACGGCAATAGCCATCGAGATGAGCACTATTGCGGCCCTGGAAAGGCCGGCCAGGCCGGGGATCAGCACCGCACCTTCAACGGCGCTCAATATACTGATAGCCGGGGTGATGACCCCGTCTCCCATCAGCAGTGAAATCCCGACGAAGGAAAGAATCGACACCAGTGCGATGCTTTTTTTGGACTTGAGACTCGATACCAGGATCTCCTTCAGCACGATGGTGCCGCCCTCTCCCCTTTTACTGAGGTTCATTGCTATCCAGGCATACTGGACCGTCACCAGAGCCACAAGCGTCCAGATTATGAGGGAAAGCACCCCGCGTATGTTTTCATACGTCGGCGTGAGAATGAGAAAAACGACCGTCAGGGTATAGATAGGGCTTGTGCCGATGTCCCCGAAGAC
>JBJKOV010000233.1:0-1384 GCA_046707105.1 Thermodesulfovibrionales bacterium | reverse complement strand
TGACAGACGGCAGGAGTTTTCTCCTCGCGAGGTCTCCGGCGCCACCGAAAATAACCATAGTAAAAGGCTCAATCTTAAATTCCTCTACGGGGATATCGCATGTCTGCAGGAACCTGCTGTCTATTATGCCTCTTCCTTTGATCACGAAAACCTCCGCATTATATCTTCATGTACTCCTTCTCTATCAATTTTACCTTGCCCAGCCTGCGCTTGTGACGCTCGGCTCCCGAGAATTTCGCCGACACAAAGCGGTCCACGATCTCTTTGGCAAGTTCGCTTCCCACAATCCGTCCTCCGAGGCACAGCACATTCATATCATCGTCCTCAACCCCCTGACGAGCCGAGAATGTGTCGTGGCATACGGCAGCCCTGATGCCCGGGAATTTATTGGCAGCTATTGACGCGCCCACCCCGCTGCCGCATATTAATAATCCCCGTTCGGCCCTGCCCGCGATCAGTTCCTCTGATATCGCCCGGGAGTATTCGGGATAGTCATCCAGAGGCTCCATACTGAAGGCTCCGACGTCTATCACTTCGTGTCCCAGCTTTTTCAGGTAACCCGCTAAGACGCTCTTTAGCAGGAATCCTCCGTGGTCTGCACCGACGGCTATCTTCATCTTCGGCCTCCTTTATCTGTTTCATACTTCCCGGAACGATTCCCGACATGCGGGAATGACAAGAATAAATCCTTACAACGGTCCGTTCAGCTTCTCCGTGAAACGCCGATAATTCTCAGCGGGTTCTCCGCCGAGGAAGATCCTGCTGCCCACACAGACGTAATCCACACCGATATCGACAAAAGATTTGAGGTTATCAAGAGAAACTCCACCGTCTACGGCGACAAGCTTGCCGGGGAATCGGCGTCTGGCATCTGCCACCTTTGCCAGTACCTCAGGTCTGAAGGCGCTTCCATACCGTCCCGGACTTACGGTGAGAAAGAGGAGGGCATCGGCATGATAAGCAAATTCGGCGAAATCCTCAGTTGGAGTTTCCGGGTTGACCGCAAGACCCGGGCTGAGTCCCCTGCCTTTCAGCGCTTCCATAAAACCCAAATGATCCACGTCCGCCTCAAAATGAAAAAAAACCCTTTTCAGTCCTTTGTTGCCCACCTTATCCATAAAGGAAGAAGGGTCGTGGACCATCAGGTGAAGCTCGAAAGAAAGAGATGTATTAAGCGAGCCGATCGTTTCCGGTGGAACACTTTTCGTGGGCACGAAGATTCCGTCCATGCAGTCTATCTGGACATACTGCGTGAAGGTCTCCGCCCGTCTGATTTTTGAGATAAAATCATCATGATTCTCAGCGAGTATCGACGGAACGATTTTCATTGTCAGTCCTAGGGCCGGGTTATAGACTTTTTTTAAAAAAAAACATCCGGGCCGGT
>JBJKOV010000232.1:0-3333 GCA_046707105.1 Thermodesulfovibrionales bacterium | reverse complement strand
ACCGGACCCTCGCTCTTTTTCTCGTCAGCGTGGCCTCTATCTCCCTCCTTGTCGGCGGGATTGGGATCATGAACGTCATGCTTGTATCGGTGACGGAGCGGACGAGGGAAATCGGTGTGCGCCTGGCCGTGGGCGCCACGACACGGGCCATACACATTCAATTTCTGGGGGAGGCGGTCATATTGAGCATGCTGGGCGGCCTTTTTGGAATCTTCATCGGCGTGGTCGGCTCCTTTATTACCGGATATGCACTTGGATGGACTGTAACCATTCCTGTGGAAGCCGTTATTGCAGCACCGGTATTTGCCTTCGCGGTTGGCGTCTTCTTCGGCTTCTATCCTGCATGGAAGGCCACACAGCTGGACCCGATTGCCGCACTGCGCCATGAGTGAGAAGATCCGGGGTCGGATGCCTTCGGCGGACAGACAAGGTGCTTGCCGTGAAATTCATTTCGGAGACAGCAGGTCCTCCACCGACTTGCTGTCCATAGGCCTGAAGATGAAAAATCCCTGCGCGTATTCACCCTTCATTGTCCTGAATATCTCCAGCTGTTCGGTAGTTTCTATCCCTTCGGCGATCACATCCATGTTGAGGGCGTGGGCCAGGGCAATGATTATCTTGACGATCTCCGCACTGTTTTTGCTGAAAGCGATGGCCTTAATGAAAGAGCGGTCGATCTTAAGCCCGTTGATCGGGAACTGCCGGAGATAATTCAGGGCGGAGTATCCGGTGCCGAAGTCATCGATATCAAACCTGACATTTAAATCCTGCAGACGTTTAAGCAGGTGGGCCGCGGGCTCGGGGTTCTCGATAAGCATTCTTTCAACGATCTCCAGCCTCAGCTTGCCGGCATCGAGGCCGGTTTCGCGGAGGATCTGTTCGATGACATCATAGAATTCGGGTTGGGCGAATACTTTGCTGGAGACGTTCACGCTGACTGTCACATCCCGGTATTCGGGGAATCTCTGCTGCCATTCCAGCAGCTGCCGGCAGGCTTCGCGGATCACCCATTGGCCGATGGGGAGAATGAGTCCGGTTTCTTCGGCCGCTGTCATAAATTCCATAGGGGGGATCAGACCACGCGTCGGATGCTGCCACCGGACGAGGGCCTCAAACCCTATGATTTTATTGTTTTTCATCGATATTATAGGCTGGTAATAAATGGTGAACTCATTTTTTTCAACGGCCCTTCGCAGTTCTGTCTCGAACCAGAGAGTCGCCGCCGCTTCCGCCTGCATTGTCGAGTCAAATATCACGTGGCATGCCTTGCCGCGCGCCTTGGCGTGGTACATCGCAATGTCGGCATCGCGGATGAGTTCGTCCGGCTGGCTGTAATCACTCAGATCGCTCAGGACTATTCCGATGCTGACGCTGGCAAATATTTCATGCCCGGATACATGAAACGGAGCGGCCATTTCGCCCATAATACGGTCCGACAGATCCGTTACGGCTGATACATCACCCGCGTCTTCCATCAAAATGGCGAACTCGTCGCCTCCGAAGCGGGCGACCGTATCGATGGCCCGTGTATTTTTTTTCAGTCTCCGGGAGATCGAGATCAGGAGCTGGTCGCCTCCGAAATGACCGAGGCCGTCATTGATCACCTTAAACCGGTCGACGTCCAGAAAGAAAACTGCGAATACGTGGTCCGGATATCTCTTGCTGCGTTCCAGCGCGATGCTCAGGTGATCCAGAAACAGGGCCCGGTTCGGCAGGTTGGTCAGAGCGTCGTAAAAAGCGCGGCGGGACAGCTCCTCCTCCGTCTCCCTGCGAGCAGTATTTTCCCTGGTCAGAATCCGGTTGACTCTGGAGAGATCGCTGGTCCGCTGCTTTATCAGATACGCTATTACCGTCAGGAGGAAGGGGCCCAGCAGCATTAAGGCACGAAACTTGATCCCTGACTGCTCGGTTGAAAGGAAGTATTTCAGGATGTCGACGCCGGGTTTTTCGTTCTGGGCAACTGTGAGAATATATAGGCCGAGGAGGGTCCATCCAAGGATGACGATGTAGGCCGCCATCCTGGATATCATTTTATAGGCCGGCTCATTTTCCTGAATGTTATCTATCGTGGCGGGCATTGTTTTACATGGCTATGAGGGCAGGTCGCCCGTCAAGACCCGGGGAGACGGCCGGGTGACCCCCGCCGCAGCGAATACACCGGCGCGGCGCCCGGCCGTGAATATGGGCCCTCCCTCCATGACCCCCCGGAGACTGTTGAAAAAATACGCTTTATGTCGCTCCACAGTTACATGGTAGAAAAAGGCGCCAGACACTGATGTGATTCAAATCACACCGGCGTTTTCCCGATTTTAGAATGCAGCCTCTTTCCGAAGCATGCCCGGGCGATCCTTGCCTTTCATGCCCGCCGGAGTATAAAGTAAGAAATCGTATGGACAGTGGTGACGCGGGAACCGGTTCTGCAGATCAGCAAAGGCCGCCTGTAAAGGCGGGGTGGCTCTGCCTTGCCGCTGCCTGGGCGCTTTTTCTTGTCCCTGTACCGGGGCTCGGGATAATAGGGTGGGCACTCAACCTGGCCGCCTTTATTATCTCTATTATCGTAATGGTGAAAGGCAGGGTGGGGGCGGGTGTTGCACAAATGGTCTGTGCCCTCACGTTTTCTCCTGTAATCTATCTTGTAGGCCTTGGGATATTAGGGCATTTCCTGTTGCCCCAGCCGCCTATCCACCGCTTGTGGATTTGAAAACACCCTGTTCCCGCCATTTTCTCCGTTCGGTATATCGCTGGCGCATACTGTTGGCTCTGCATGCCGACCGTCCCTTCGTCATACGGTGTAACGGTAGACTTCCTGCCGGGACACCTCCCGTTCTTGACAATCCGGCATTGTCTGCTGGTACATTACTTATTGTGGACAGTACGACGAGAGAAAGATTCTGTGTCGCCGCCGGCGCCTTCCCCCGGGTGTCTTTGCGATGATACTCCGTTTTTCGGGGTCCAACGGGCCTGTGGACGAGGAAATCGAACGGCTTATGGAACTGGCCAGCCACGTGCATCATCCTGAAATTATCCGCGACATGATCATAGCCGCCCTTAAGGCTGGACAGGAAGACGACGAAAGGGCGGATCTTAAACTCATGAACACGACCCTCAAGGAGATGAGGTTCACCTCAAAAATATTCGGCCGTTATATGAATGTGAGAAAGGTGACCGTCTTCGGCTCTGCCAGGACGCATCCGGAGGAGCCCGTCTATAAAATGGCCCACCGCCTGGGGAGGAAGGTGGCACGGATGGGATGGATGGTCATTACGGGTGCGGGCGGAGGCATAATGCAGGCGGTGAACGAGGGGGCGGGGCGGGCGCACTCCTTCGGGGTCA
>JBJKOV010000231.1:0-3203 GCA_046707105.1 Thermodesulfovibrionales bacterium | reverse complement strand
AAAAACAGAAGGGCCCATTTTGTAATCCTTGGTGAGGCGGGCAAATAGCTGTGAAGACCGTTCTCTCCCTACTGCTGCTCGTTTCACTCACCGCCTGCGCGTCAAGCGGGGATATCGACCTTATGAGACAGGACATCAACGACCTGCAGAGGAGTTCTTTCGATATGCAAAAGGGGCTTGATGCCCTGAAGCAGAAGACAGACGCTGCCACGCAGGAACTCGGATCACTGAAGACTGGCAGGGAAGGCTCCCTCGGCGCGGTCCGTGAAAGCCAGGCGGACATAAATTCGAGACTCACGCAGATATCCGAGGACCTTCAGGCTCTCCGCGGCAGGTTCGAAGAGAGCAAGTATTACACGGAAAAAACACTGAAGGACGCCGGTACGGACCGTGATCTGCTGAGGACCCAGATACAAGGGCTTGAGGCCCAGGTAAAGGCCCTCAGCGACAGACTCGGCGGGGCACCGGCAGCCACCACCGGTACAACGACGCCTCAGGCTCAGACAGAGGCGCCGAAAGAACAGGAAACACCTTCTCCTACTCCTGCTACGTCTCCTGTGAAGAGCGGCCAGGAACAGGCGGTCAAAGCAACGACATCGCAAGGGCAACCGCCACAGGCAAAGAGTGGGAATGACAGGGTGAAGGCCTATGACGAAGCTTACCAGGCCTTCAAGGACAAGAAATACAAGGAGTCCCGGCGGCAATTCGAGGCCTTCATCAAGGATTATCCCAAGAACAATCTCACTGACAACGCGCAGTTCTGGATAGGTGAAACTTACTACGCTGAAAAGGATTACGAAGGTGCCATCCTGGCCTATGAAACTCTGCTGAAAAAGTATCCCGGCAGCGCCAAGATAAGCGCAGCCATGTTGAAGCAGGGGCTGGCGTTCACAGACATTGGAGACGCCAAGACCGGGACAATCATTCTGAAAAGACTCGTCGGGAGGTTCCCGGATTCAAAGGAGGCGGCAGCAGCAAGGAAAAAGATCGCCGAAATGGAGAAGAAACCGGGCAGAAAGAAGTAAAAAAATGCTCAAGGATAACTTCCTCAGGGTAATAGACTACCTTCGGGTGTCTATCACCGACCGTTGCAATCTCAGATGCGTCTACTGTATGCCCGCAGAGGGGATTCTCCCCTGCGGGCATAAGGATATACTCCGCTACGAGGAAATTATAAGGATCGTACAGGTTGCCGCCGGCCTGGGGGTAAGAAAAGTCAGGCTGACCGGCGGAGAGCCACTCACCAGGAAGAACGTTGTCTTTCTGATATCCTCGCTTAAAAAGATCGTCGGCATCGAAGACCTGAGCATGACCACGAACGGTGTTCTGCTGGAAAGATTCGCCCCGGAAATATCGGCAGCAGGGCTGGACAGGGTCAACATCAGCATAGACTCCTTCGCCCCCGAAAGGTACCGGCAAATCACGAGGATTGGAGAACTGGGGAACGTTCTGCGTGGAATTTCAGCAGCAGAAAAGGCAGGCCTGCATCCGGTCAAGATAAACATGGTCCCCATGAGGGGAATAAACGACGACGAGATAGAGGCTTTCGCCCGGTTGACCCTCGATTCGGACTGCCAGGTAAGGTTCATCGAATTCATGCCTTCTGCATGCATCGACTTCTGGACTCCTGAAAGATATATCGCCGCCGATGAAATAAAAAATAAAATAGAGACCTTTTCCACCCTCACAGCCGTCCGCACGAGGAAAAACGGTCCGTCACGATATTTCAGGCTGAAAGGGGCCAAAGGCGTAGTAGGTTTCATAAGCGCTCTCACCCACCACTTCTGTGAAGATTGCAACAGGCTGCGGCTGACGGCGGACGGAAAGCTGAGGCCCTGCCTTTTTTCCGAGACCGAGATTGACCTGATGTCTCCCATGAGAAACGGGGCCCCTGATTCTGAAATAGCACGTCTCCTCCGTCTGGCAGTGGAGATCAAGCCGGAAGGCCACCATTTCAGAGACCTTTCTCCAGAAGCCATACTACGGGCCAAAGGCCGCAAGATACGGACACCTCACGATCTTACTGTTGACTCGACCGGCAAAAGACCCATGTCAAAGATAGGCGGATGAGCAAGCTCAGCCATATAGATGATAAAGGCAGGGCGAGGATGGTTGACGTTACCGGGAAGCCCGTGACCTTAAGGGAGGCGACGGCGAAGGGGTCCGTCGGCATGAAACGGGAAACTCTTCAGCTGATCGCAGACGGAAAAATAGCAAAGGGGGATGTCCTGGCCACGGCGCGCATCGCAGGGATCATGGCCGCGAAAAAGACGCCCGAACTCATTCCCCTGTGCCACCCTCTCAATATCACCTCGGTTGACCTGGATTTCGAGATCGACGACAAAGAATCCGCGGTTGTCATCAGGTCCCGGGTAAAAGTCACAGGTCAAACCGGCGTCGAAATGGAGGCCCTGACAGCCGTTGCGGCGGCGGCGCTGACCATCTATGACATGTGCAAGGCCGTCGACAGGGAAATGGTAATCTCCGCAGTCTTCCTGACAGAAAAAAGCGGCGGGAAAAGCGGTCACTTCAGGGCCGGGAAGCAGTGACAACGTCGCCGTCATTGCCGTAGTGTGTTGAGCGGAATCCTCCCGGAAAGATTCCGGGCAAGCCGGAATGACAGAAATTTGGACCTGTGGCAGAGACCACGGGGTGTAATAATTATGACCGCTAGTAGAGGCGCTTCACTTTGCGGAGGGTGACAACGGGATTTTTTACGAATCCCTGCCGGTTATTGTATAATTACTAAGAAGCACATAAGTATAATAACGTTATTTGTCACTCCGGCTTGTCCGGAGTCTTTTTGGGGAAGGATTCCCGACGAGCGGGAATGACACCCTACTAATGCACTTATTAGTAAATCTGAATCATGAGCAGGAAAAGGACGAACCCGAAGAAAAAGACGGCTGAAAAAACAGGCAGCGGGAATTCTGTCAGCATAGGGCGGTTCGCCCTCACCTATCTGGCCCTGATGGGCGCGTTTTTTTTTATAATAGGTTATACCCCTCTGCAGAAAATAATAGATGTAAATGGGGCATATACGGAAGGAGTGGTGCTCGCAACCGCCAAAATCCTTGGAATTCTGAGCATACCCTGCGTTGTGCATAGCTCGGTGCTGCAGCTGCCGGCCATCTCGCTTGATGTAAAATTCGGCTGTAACGGGCTTGAAGCAGTCATGATCTACTCTGTGGCCATAGTCGCTT
>JBJKOV010000230.1:0-4047 GCA_046707105.1 Thermodesulfovibrionales bacterium | reverse complement strand
TGCTACAATCTAAAAAATTTCAGACAGGGAGGAGTGATAGATGAATGCCCTCAATTAGGGTGAGGGAAAATGATTCCTTCGAAAACGCGCTGAAGAAGTTCAAGAAGCAGTGCGAAAAAGAAGGGATCCTTTCCGAGATAAAGAAGAGAGAGCACTATGACAAGCCTAGTGTGAAGAAAAAGAAGAAAGCCATCGCCGCCCGTAAAAAGGCCATGAAAAGGGTCAGGGTATCGGTGCGGTAGAAGATTCCCGAATCAGTACGCGGATATTCCGTCGATAATGCAAGGCCGGCCTTGTAAAAGCCGGGACGGAGCATAAGTCCTGTTGTTGCACATCAGGACGACAGAAGGAGAATAATCCGCAGTCGGTCGTCTGGATTAATTGAAGAAACCTCGCGGGGATGGTTTTTGCCATCCCCTTCTCTTGCCATTGTCCAAGAAAAAAGGCAAGAGTTTTATTTTTTAAAAACACATTGAGCGCTTTCGTACGACGGGAAACGAACCCGGCTACGAGGTGTTCCTGTTGCGTGCTCTGCCCCCGCTTTTACTGCCCCGACAATTTTCGTTCTGCTTCATGGTAAAATGATCTTACCTGCGGGAAAGTTATGAAGACTTCCACTCTTCTTGAAGATATTAAGTCACGGCTCGACATTGTAGACCTCATATCAGGCTATGTCCAACTTAAAAAATCGGGCCAGAACTGGAAGGGGCTCTGCCCTTTCCACTCAGAGAAAACCCCTTCGTTCATGGTCAGTCAGCCGAAACAGATATTTCATTGTTTTGGCTGCGGCGCCGGCGGAGATGTTTTTGCATTTGTTGCGGCATATGAAAATCTCTCTTTTCCGGAGGCGGTCAGCCTGCTTGCCAAGAAGGCGGGGATAGCACTACCCCTGCCGGGCAGTAATGAAAAGAGCTTCCGGAAGGAAGAGAAGATACGAAATGCCATGCGCGAGGCGGCCGCATTTTTTGCCGGGCAATTGCGCAATTCCAGGATGACCCTCGACTACCTGAGGCAAAGGGGCATTGCGCCGGAGTCAAGCGAATCCTTCATGCTGGGGTATGCTCCGCCTGGCTGGGACAGTCTCCTTAAGTACCTCAGGAAAAAGGGTTTCGATGATGAGGTTATCAGGGACGCGGGACTTGCCGTAACGGGAAACAGGGGTTTGTATGACATGTTCAGGCAGCGGCTGATCTTCCCGATCATGAGCATGAGCGGAGGGGTTGTTGCCTTTGGGGGCAGGGCACTGGGGGACATCAACCCGAAATATATCAACTCACCCGAGACTGCGGTCTTCAAGAAATCCGATGCCTTGTATGGTCTTTCTTCCGCCAAGGATGAAATACGCGGGCAGAACAGGGCAATGATCGTGGAGGGGTATCTCGATGTAATTATCTGTCATCAGTACGGGTTCAGGAATGCCGTTGCGCCGCTCGGGACTTCGCTGACGACAGGGCAGATCAAGAAATTGAGGAACCTGACGAACAAGGCCGTTCTTGTCTTTGACGGAGACGCTGCGGGGGTCGCCGCGGCGAAGAGGTCGCTTCCTGTCATCCTGCGTCATGATTTTACCACCCGGGTCCTGGTGCTGCCCGCCAGTGAAGATCCTGACAGCTATATCAGGAAATACGGCGGCCAGGCCTTCCAGGGGCTGATCGAGAACGCAAAGACTGTCGTGGATTTTATGCTAGGTCTCTCGCGCAACGGGGGGACCGAGGCAGTGAGAGAAGTGCTCATTCTGATTTCGGAAGTGAAGGACCTGCTTCTGGCGGATGAGATGCTCATAGAACTGGCCGACGGGACGAGGATAAATGAGGGGACATTGAGAGAGGAGTTCAGGAGCATCCGCACCAAATCGCCCGATAGCGGCGAGGGGCCGGGGGGAGACCCCGGGTCTTTGAAGAACGAGGAGTATCTTCTGCTCAGCGCGGTGATCGCTTTTCCCGAAAAATTTGAATACGTATTTTCAGAACTCGACATCGGGGAACTCAGGGACGGCACTGTGCGGTCCCTCTTCGGAAAGATTGCATCCTTATCGGCCGGCGGGAATGTTTCGGGTATCCTGAAATCGGCCGACGAAGGTGAAAGACGGATTTTGACAAAACTGTCTGTTGACCCGGGGTTCGACCTTGAGCATGTCGACGAAAATATAACGGACTGCATCAGGATGATCAGAAAGCGCAAACTCGATGAAAAGATACGTTCGGCGGAATTATCCGGCAATCTGAGACTCCTTAATGATCTTATCGGAGAGAAGAAAAAATTTATGAGGAAAGCGGAATTATGACTGAACGTGACGAGTACCCGGAAGCGTTTGACGGCGATCGGCCGGAGGGAACTGACGACGAGGATCAGGATGCCGGAACGGATGAGGGCGGCGTCGGGTATTCTCCGATACAGGAGGAAGGACCGGACCCGGTGAGGATTTATCTCAAGGAAATGGGCGAGGTGCCTCTGCTGACGCGGGAAGGCGAGGTGGCGATAGCCGCCAGGATAGAAGTCGAGAAGGAGAAAGTGGCAAAGGTTGTTTTCGCTTTGCCCTTCGTATTAAAGAAACTGGTCGCTCTCGGGAAGCTGGTTGAAATCGGTGAAGCGCCACTGGAGGAAATCATCTCCGTCGGAGAAGACGAACCGGAGGAGGAACTGAAAAGGAAAAGAGGACTGTTTATCAGCAGCACTATAAGCATCAGATCCCTCTCGGAAGAGCGAATCCGCCTGCTTGCAAGAAGGGCGCACGGCAACAATGCGGCGCGGGAAAAGATTGTGGATGAACTCTCCGGGAATATGGAACTCATATACAGGGATTTGTGCCAGATGGGCTTGAGGGATGAAGTGACATCCGCTTTTTCGGATGAAATCAGAAAAGCGCTGGCCGGGATGGAAGCGTTTCGTTCGAAAATAAGCGCTGCCGTGAAAAAAGGGAGATCCCTGGGGGTGGATATTGAGCGGACAGGAGACGCTGCAGCGCCCCGGGACGCAGAAGGCGAACAGGAGGCCGGCGAAATCTGCGGCCTTAAGACGGCATATGCCGAATATAGAAGCAGCATAGCTGAGATGGAGAGTGCCGTCGGCATGAATTGCCATGAACTGCGAAAGGCCGTGAAGACACTCGATGAGGGCGAGAAGCGGATCAGGGAGGCCAAGAACGCCCTGATAGAGGCAAACCTGAGGCTGGTCATAAGCATAGTCAAGAAATATCTCGGAAGGGGGCTTGGATTTTCCGATCTGATACAGGAAGGCAATGTGGGGCTCATGAGGGCGGTGGATAAATTTGATTACAGGAGAGGATACAAGTTCAGTACTTATGCTACATGGTGGATAAAACAGGCGATCACCAGGGCCATCGCCGAGCAGTCAAAGACGATAAGAATTCCGGTGCATATGTCCGAGGCGGTGGGTATGATGGCAAAGGTGATGAGAGAGTTTGTGCAGGAGAACGGGAGGGAGCCTTCACCGGAAGAAATAGCGGGCAGGTTGAATATCTCCGCGGAAAAAGTGAGGACCCTTCTGCGGATATCGAGGGAGCCCATTTCCCTGGAAACTCCTGTGGGCGAGGACGAGGAAAGCCATATCAGCGACTTTATCGAGGACAAATCGGCCTTGTCCCCCCTTGATGTCGCAATGCAGGACGATATGAGGCGGCAGATTGAAAAGGCCCTGGATTCACTCAGCGAAAGGGAACGGAGCATCTTGAAAAGGAGGTTCGGGCTTGGAGAAGATGCGCCGCATACCCTCGAAGAAGTCGGGCAGGAGCTTGACGTGACCCGCGAGAGGATAAGGCAGATAGAAGTGAAGGCCATAAGGAAGTTGCGGCACCCGTCGAGGAGCAAATGGCTCAGAGAGTTCCTTGAGAGGCCTTGACTTATGCGGACAGCTGGAATTATATTAACAAGTTGCGGGTGCGGCAAGAAAGATGCCCGTTATTGTTCCCTCAGGGCCCATAGCTCAGCTGGTAGAGCTACCGGCTCATAACCGGTTGGTCCCAGGTTCGAGTCCTGGTGGGCCCACCACTTCTCTGGAGGACTGGTGAAAAACGTCATCAAACTTCTG
>JBJKOV010000229.1:0-3626 GCA_046707105.1 Thermodesulfovibrionales bacterium | reverse complement strand
GAAAAAGGCGTCGGCGAGGGCGTCAGGGCGTGTGGCGTGAAGAGAGAGGACCTGTTCGTGACCACCAAACTCGCCGCGGAGATAAAGTCCTATGCAGCGGCGGTCTCATCGATCGATGCATCTCTTCAGAGGATGGGACTTGAGTATGTTGACCTGATGATTATCCACAGCCCGCAACCCTGGGCAAAATTCGGTGGTGAAGAACGGTTCTTCGAGGGAAACCGTGACGCGTGGAGAGCCCTTGAGGAAGCGTATAAAGCCGGGAAACTCCGTGCCATCGGCCTTTCGAACTTTAAGGAAACGGACATCGACAACATCCTTGGATCCTGTTCCGTCAAGCCGATGGTCAATCAGATACTGGCGCATGTCAGCAACACGCCGACAGAGCTCATTCACTATTCGCAGGAGAGGGGCATGCTTGTGGAAGCCTATTCGCCTGTTGGACACGGAGAACTGCTGAAAAACCGGGAGCTGGCCGAAATGGCGAAAAAATATGGCGTTTCCGTGCCGCGGTTATGTATTCGCTATACCTTGCAGCTTGGCCTTCTTCCCTTACCCAAGACGGCAAATCCCGACCATTTGCGCGACAATGCGGAGGTGGATTTTGTTATCTCGGAAAAGGATATGGAACAATTGAAAAACATGGAGCGTATCAAGGATTACGGAGAGGCCGGCGTGTTCCCTGTCTATCGATAACTCAACTTTGATGGACTTGTAATAACTCGTCATTCCCGCGAAAGCGGGAATCCAGGCCATGGGTAGCAGATTGAAATCAATAGATTCCCGCTTTCGCGGGATTGACGGCAAACGGCCCGGGCGAACTTGTTACGGGTCCATCAATATTTGGGCAGGCTGGAAATGAAATATGACACGACTCTTTTTTCACTGTTGCTTTCGTTTTCTCTCTTGGCACCCGCATTGACACTTAGTTCGGAGGCAAATGGCATGGAGAAACAGCACGCATTGGACCGGAGGCAGCAAGCCATCATCCCCATCGCGGCATTGACCGCCGCGGGCGAGATCGACCGACTCAAACCCGCCCTGCATCGGGGTCTGGACGATGGCCTGACCGTCAATGAAATCAAGGAAGTCCTGGTGCAGCTTTATGCCTATGCCGGGTTCCCCCGCAGCCTGAACTGGCTGTCCGCCTTTATGGAGGTCCTGAAGGAAAGGAAGGCCAAGGGCATCGGGGATGCCATGGGCAAGGAGGCCAGCCCCGTACCATCCGGCTTCGACAGGGATGCATACGGGGCAAAGACGCGGGCCAAGCTCGGCGGCCGGGAAAAAGACATCTCGAACGCCGAATGGCAGCGGTTCTCGCCGGTCATAGATACCTTTCTCAAGGAGCACCTGTTCGCCGATATCTTCGTCCGAGACGTTATCAGCCATCAGGACAGGGAACTGGCCACCATTGGTGCCCTGGCCAATATGACCGGTACCGAAGGGCAGCTCAGATTCCATCTCGGGGCGGCCATGAATACCGGGCTGAGCCGGGAACAGCTGGAAGATTTCATTTCAGTGTTTGCGGCCACCGTCGGCAAAGTCCAGGCGGAGAGCGCCCGAACGATCCTCACCGGGGTACTGTGCAGCAGGGGATAGAAGGAGAAATCTAACGGCAGGTTGGGGTGACGTAAGAACCCCAACAGCGAATGATTGAGGAATTGTTGGGGTTCGCCGGGCTCACCCCAACCTACCTCTGAACAACAGGAAATACTTAAAAAAATCCGGTGAAGTATTTTCTGGCCGTTTTTCTCGGACTGGCGATCTGTACGCTCTCCGCTCTCTCTAATTCCTCGGAGAATCAAATGGCTCCAACAATAAGCGTGAAGGCCAACGGCAAGACAACGGTGTTCGAACTCAATGGCAGTCCGGCGGCTCAAGGTCTGTAGGCCCAACTGCCATTGAGCGTCAAGGTCGAGGACTACAGCGACAACGAAAAGATCTTCTACCCCCCGAAGAAACTGGATACTTCCGGCACTCACCGGGCTGATGCCCGTGCGGGGACCTGGCCTACTATGCGCCCTGGGGAGACGTCGTGATGTTCTACGGCAGTTTCGGCGCAGCTTCCGGCTTGTATGAGCTGGGACATGCCATATCCGGAAGTGAATCTATCCAGGGGAGGTCCGCCACCATACAAATAGAGAAATAGCGACGACTAGGGGAGATAGGCGCCTCCACAAACCGGCGTGTACGTCCCGGTGATATGCGAGCTGTTTTCACTTGCCAAGAATCGAATCGCGTTGGCGACATCTTCAGGGACTGCGATCTTTCGTGTCGGCGTATGCATTCGAATCATCTCTTTAAACTCTTCGGGGGCATGTTTGGTCGCATCGGTGAGGACGAGTCCCGGGGCCACGATATTTGAAGTGATCCCGTATGGGCCAAGCTCTTGCGCGAGGTACTTATTGAAACTGTCCAGCGCCCCCTTTGCCGAGCCATGGGCAATAAAGCCGGGGGCCGGACTTTCGGACAAGGTACTGGAGATAAAAATCAAACGGCCGTATCTCTTTTCCTTCATACTTGCCGCAGCATGCCTGGCGACCACATAGGAGGCATGCATTTCGTCATTTAATTTTTGCGCGAATTCTTCCCAGGTCTGTTCCATAAAAGGCTTCGAGGTAAAATGCATGTTCGCGTTTGAGACCAGGATCTCTATGCCGCCATATTCACTGTTGATTTTAGCGAACATCGCTTCGATTTGATGGTCATCCCGGACATCGGCTTGCACCGGGAGCGCTTCTCCGCCGTTCTTTTTTATTTCTTCCGCAAGATCCGCTGCTGCTTGATGGCTTTTGACAAAGTTAATGAATACACGGTGCCCATCTTCCGCCAGCGCTCGAGCAGTTGCGGCACCAATTCCCCTTGCTCCACCTGTAACAAGAACATTACGTTTGGTCATATGACCCTCCTTATAGGTAATTAATGCAGTGTGCTTCGGTTACCACCAGAATAAGTGGCTGTGTTTCATACTATATTTCCTGTCATATCCCCCTCAGATTCGCTATGGAGCGTGAAAGGAGCGACCTGAAGGCCAACATTTCATCATCGCTCATACCGCCTTGGGCTTCTTCCAGGATTGTTCTGGCGATGGCCGCGCAACGCTCCGCCGTCTCCAAGACCTTTGGGGTCGGCGCAACGAGTTTTTGCCTGCTGTCGTTCGGGTCCTTGGTTCGTTCAATCCAGCCACGCCTTTCAAGTCCGTTTACCAGGCGACTGACACTCGACTTCTCAAGAAATAGCCGCTCTCCCAGCTGGCCCTGGGTCATGGCCCCACCGTTAAGGAGCACGATAATGGCTCCCCATTGTTCGGCGGTCATGTCGATATCCGCTTCCTGGAAGCGCAGGGCGAGGATATTGCTGAGCAGCCTGCTTGCCACGCCGGTCAAGTATCCCAGGGATTGATTGTGATCATACGAAAACGGCATAATATAGTTGTATATACAACCAGCCATGCCATGTCAATTCCTTTTCTGCGATAAGCCTTGCCCATGCCGTCCCGGACAGGCAGGCGACTTCACTCGTGGCTGAACTGTGAGGAGTTTTCGTCGCCCATTACAGTGAGCACGAAATTCCTGCCCAAGCAGGTTAGAAGGCCTGTCCGGAAAGACCCTCATCCGGGACTGGTC
>JBJKOV010000228.1:0-7735 GCA_046707105.1 Thermodesulfovibrionales bacterium | reverse complement strand
TAAGAAAAGTGCCCCCCATGTAGGGATCGTCGAGTTCCTCGATGTAGGCCTTTTTCGTATTCACCGTCTTATGGTGAGGGCATTTTTCATAAGGTTCGTTCATGCCGTGGAACACCTCATAGCATTTCTTCCCTATAATCTCCGAGGGAGGGCGTCCGATCTTGTTGCTCACAGCCTTGTTCACGCTCTGTATTACATAGTCCTTACTGTTGAAATATACCATGTCGGACATCGATTCGAAGATATTTTCGAGCTGCTGCTCCGCCATCTTCACCTTTTCGAAAAGCCGCGCATTTTCGATCGCCGAAGCCACATGGTTTGAAAAACTGGCAAGGAATTTCATGTCTTCGTCGGTGATCGGCTTTCTGTTGAAATAATTGTCGACCCATATAACACCTATGACTTTGTCCCTGGAAACGAGAGGGACAGCGGCATACGCCTGCGTGCCGAGCTGCTGGATGAGGATCAGATCAGACGGGGACTCCCCTTTCACCTCGGTCACGTTGAAGGACTTCCTTTCCGCCACCGTCCTTGTCAGCAGCGTGTCTTCATCGAGGGGGATCTCGATCGACATGGTCAGCCGGTCCAGAAAGGAGTCTTTGCTCAGCGGCTGGGTGGCCACATCCTGCATGATATCATCGAGGGTCTTTTTCTGCATCGACAGCTCGTCCCATATCTTCCATGCCTCTTCAGGACTCGCCGGTCCCACGCCCATCGCGCCCTTCAGGACCTTTTTAGTGTCATCGACGAGAAAAAGGATTGCCCTGTTGAAGCCCATCCCGTCGCTCATCGTGACGGCGACCAGCACCATCCTGAGTAATTTGTCGAGTTCCAGTGTCCCCCTCATGGCCGAGCTGATAAAGAAAAGCCTGGAGAGTTCCTGGTTGCGACGTATAAGCTCCTTTTCAACGTTCTTCTTTTCCGATATATCCCTCGAAATTCCGCTTATCCCTATCACCTCGCCCGCCGCGTCCTTGATCGGGGAAAGGGTAAGGCTCACTTCGATAATCGTTCCGTCTTTCTTCCGCCTCAGCGTCTCGATGTCTTTGAGGACCTCTCCTTTTCTTATTCTCTCCATGTAATTTTTTTCCCTGTCCATGAGAAACTCCGGGATAAAGGGCAGGAAATTGCCCATGGCTTCGCTCTCGCTGAATCCGAACGTCTTCTCCGCGCCCTGGTTCCAGGAGGTTATAAGGCCTTCCAGGTCCGTAGTCACGATCGCGTCGGCGGAATTTTCGATGATGCTTTCAAGATATTCCTTGGTCTGTATCACCTCCCTGTACAGACTGAGGGTCTCTTCCTGATACAACACCCTCTCGGTGATATCAAGTATGAATACGACGCATTCCTCTATCTTCCCGGTTTCAGTCTTTACCGGGTAGGCGGTAAGCTCGGCATAGTTCACTCCCCTCGACTGCATGATGGAGTTTATCTCGCCCGTGTCGAAGGTCGCCTTCGCCGCGCAATGGGGACATATGCCGATCTTATCGTGGAAGATGTCCAGGCAGTTGCGCCCGACGAGCTCTTCACCGGTCATGTTGACCCAGTCTTCGACATATCGGTTGGCCGAAATTATGCTATAGTCCCTGTCCAGGGTTATGATTCCCCCCTGCACGCTGTCGAAGAGTATGTCCATTCTCTTCCTCGCCTCGCTGGCCTCCCTTTCTCTCTTCACCTCGTTTTCATAGATCTTGGACTTGTCGATGGCTATGGCGGAAATCAGGGCAAACCCCTCGACCGTATTCAGGTCATCGACCGTGTAGGGCACTGCGTTTCCGTCCTCGTCGAATTTGTCGAAAAGGCCGAGGGTCCCTATTACCGACTCACCAACCTTCAGAGGCACACAGATGACCGACTTCACTTTTATCTCCGGCACCCGCAGGCCGCCGGGCATCCTCGATACGTCTTCCACAAGCATCGGCTTGCCGCTTTCCGCCACAGTGCCGGCTATGCCGACCCCCAGCGGCAGCTCCATATCGTCTTCCGCACCTTCAGGAAGCCCGACATGGGACTTTACCGTAAGCCGGCCATTTTCAAGCAGTCTTATAATGCATCCCCTGGAATTCAGCAGCCGTGTGATTTCCAGCGCTGTCTTGGTCAACAGACTGTGAAGGTCGAGGACCGACGTTACGGCCCTGCTCAGCTCATAGAGCACCGTAAGTTTCTGGAGCTGCCTTTTGGTGGACTGGTAGAGTTCGGCGTTCTGGGCCACTGATCCTATGGTATGTACGAGGATCATCAGCGTATTTTTTTCGTCTTCGGAAAAAACCTTGGCAGACCTGCTCCTCACAAACAAAATCCCCTTGCATGTGTTGTCGCGGATTATGGGGACCCCCAGGCACGATCTGTCACCGTCCGTCGACTTTGCCTCCTGCCCTCCGTATAGACTGCGACCGTCCAGGGCAACAGGTCCGGCCTTGCTGAGTATCGCCTTTACGACCTCTGTATCGGAAGACAGGCAGGCGTCTCTCATTTCCGCTCCAGTCTTGTTCGTGGCTTCAAGGCAGAACGCGTTCATCTCGGGCCTCAACATATAAATTACGCAACTGTCAAGCCTGAGCCTGCCGGCGATGGTCTCTGCTATCAATGCAAGCGCCTCCTTCAGCTCAAGCGTCGTGCCCGCAATTCGCGCAACATCCAGGATCAGTTCCGTGCCAGCCAGCTTCCTGTTGATCTCCCGGGTGGAAGACTCAAGGTCCGCCACCATAATGTTGAACCTGTCCGCAATTATTCCGAATTCATCTCTACGGTTCATCCGGATCCTGTATGACAATTCTCCCTTGCTGATCCTTTCGGTCGCCCTCAGAAGTTCATGAAACGGCTCAGCTATCGTCCTCCTGACCCGCAGTATCAGAAACAGCGCCATAAAAGTACTGAAGGCGATCAGTCCCGCAAGGTAATAGGTCATATCCCTCTTCATCTCATCGCCCGCGGTAGCCATACTCATGATTCCATTTATCGACCGTTGGCGCATTGCCTCGAGCCCGTCAAGGATTTCCGCGCCTGCCAGGTCTACCTGCCGGAGGTAGTCATGGACTTCAGGGTTCCCAACCGGATGTCGGCTGCCTATAACAAGCGCCGCGTATCTGCGCGCCAGGCTGAACTTTTCCTCTATAGTCCTTAACTCCTGCTTCTGAGACACGACTGTATCGGCCTCCGAAAAAGACTTATACAGGTCGTCCGCCCGTACCTGATACAACTTTTTGAATTCGGGCACCCCGGTCAACCCCCAGTCATTTGTCGCCTCCAGGAAACCGGAGACCTTTCTTTCGAGATCTCCTATGAGCTTGTGTTCCTCGCTGACCGACTGCAGGCTGCCCATATTAATGCTCATCCTTTCAAATATCAGGATGGTTCCGAACGCAAAGACAGCGATCAGGACCAGCACCCCCGAAAGCATGAGCGTAATCTTCGCCCTCAAACTCACCGGGCCACCTTCCTTACAGCTCTTGAGTAAAGCTCCCGATATTTTTGTGCGGACTTTATCCAGTGGAAATCGGTCTTCATTGCCTCAGAAACAATTTTCTCCATTTTTTTTCGGTCCGCATATACGCACAACGCCCTCTTTACGGCATCCAGCAGGGAGGCCGGCGTGTACCCGGAGAAAAGGAACCCGGTGCCCCTGGACTTAAGGTGGTCGTAATCCTCGATGGTGTCGGCAAGTCCGCCGGTCTTTCGCGCGACCGGAATTGTTCCATACCTGAGCGCGATCAACTGTCCGAGCCCGCACGGTTCGTACTTCGAAGGCATCAGGAAAAAATCGCAACCGGCATAGATGGTATGTGCCAGCGACTCCCTGAAGCCGATCTTGACGAAGACCCTCCCGGGGTGCTTTTCGGACAAGGAAAGCAGAAGGCTCTGGTAATACTCATCGCCTTTTCCGAGGATAACCATGTTTAGTCCCAGACGCACCAGACTGTCAACAGACTCGGATATCAGATCCAGCCCCTTCTGTGACGAAAGTCTGCTCACAATGCCGAAAAGAGGCCGGTGCTCATCCCGAAGTCCGGTCTCATGCAGGAGCCTCTTCTTGCAGAGGCCCTTGCCCGACGCGTTATCCGCGTCGTAGTGCGCAGGGATGAACCTGTCGGATGCAGGATTCCATTCCTCATAATCCAGCCCGTTAATGACGCCATAGAGGTCGTGCCTCCTCATCCTCAACACCCCTTCCAGACCGAAACCGTATTCTGCGTCGAGTATTTCCACCGCATACGTTTTGCTGACCGTGTTGAGCAGATCGGCATACAACAGGCCCGCCTTCATAAAGTTCAGCCTGCCGTAAAACTCGAGCCTTTCAGGGGTAAAATACTCATTCCCGAGCCCCGTCAAGGCAATGTCCGATGGAGGAAAGAGACCCTGATATCCCAGGTTGTGGACCGTAAACAAGGTGGCGGTCTTTTTCAGTTGTGCCCTGTCCCTGTAAAAAATTCTGAGATAAAGCGGGAGCATTCCGGTCTGCCAGTCGTTGCAGTGTATGATATCGGGTCTGATGTCCATCGAGAGGCAAGTCTCCATCACAGCCCTCGAAAAGAATGCGAATCTCAGAGCGTTGTCGGGGTAATCTCCCCTTGCGGTACCGTAAAGCTCTTTTCTTCCGTAAAGCTCCTCGCATTCTATGAAATATGCCCGGGGAGTTCCGGTATCTTCCGATACCCATATGCGTCCTTCGACATTGACGGCGCCCATAGGTACGGTAAAAGACTTCCCTGTGCGGTGCAGACTGAATTTTTCGGCTATTCTCTTATAGAGCGGCAGCACCAGGGAGGCTTTATCCTTCAGCGCGCAAAACTCTTTCAGGAGGGCGCCGGCCACATCAGCAAGGCCGCCTGTCTTCACGTACGGGGTCGCCTCGGGGCTTGCTATGAGTATTCTCATATCCTGTCTTTTATATCTTTGCTTCCCGCATAAACTTCGCTGATTCCTCCGGAGGAGTCGGGTTGATATAAAAACCGGAACCCCACTCAAAGCCGGCGATCCGCGTCAGCTTGGGCATAAGTTCGATGTGCCAGTGATAGTATTCATTCACCTCATCGTAAAAAGGTGATATGTGTAGGACGAAATTATAAGGCGGAGTATCGAGTATTCTGTCCATCTGTCTCAGTATCCTCTGGAGTAATTCCGCCAGTTCTCCGAAACTCTTATCCAGGGGGCCGAATGTCGACTCGTGCTTCTTCGGCAGGATCCACGTTTCAAAGGGCGCCCTCGGCGCAAAAGGGGCGAGAGCGACATACCCGGCGTTCTCATAAATGACTCTTTTCCCGTCGCCCAGTTCCTGGGTGATTACATCGCAGAAAATGCACCGCTCCTTGTATTCATAGTGAAGTTTCGCTGAATCGATCTCCTCCTTCACAAGCGACGGAACAATGGGGAGGGCGATAAGCTGAGTATGGGTGTGTTCGAGCGACGCCCCCGCGATTTCCCCTTCGTTCTTGAACACAAGGACGTACTTGAAGCGCTTGTCCTTCTTCAGGTCGCTCAGCCTCGCGTACCATGCCCACAGCACAGCCTCCACAGCCTTCTGCGGCATTGTGGCCAGTGAAAGGTTGTGGTCGGGGGTCTCGACAATTACCTCATGGGCGCCGATGCCGTTCATCTTGTCGAATATGCCCTCCCCCGTCTTTCCGAGATCGCCGTATATCTGAAGGGCGGGGAACTTGTTCGGCATGACCCTCAGCGACCACCCCGGTGAATTAGCCGGCGAGCCCGCGGGTCTGTATGCCATGATCTCCGGCGGCGTGGTATATTCGTTGCCGGGGCAAAAAGGGCAAAACCCCCCTCTTTTTCTCTGGGAAACCGACACAAAATCGGAGGGTCTCTTTCCCCTCTCTATCGATATGATGACCCATCGGCCGACAATTGGATCTTTTCTTAGTTCTGGCATAAGACCTCCGTCTCAAAATCCGCTAACATTGCAGGAATAAAGGATAAATATTCAAAAAAATACCGCCCGGAACTCTCTCCCGCCGCTTTGCACTATTATATCACATCATTATACGATTCCTTATGATTTGGCCTTATAATTAAGAATGAAACCCGGCTTCAATCACAGACTCGTAAACGGCCGTTTCGAGGACCCATGTCTGTATGTGGGCATTCCGTGGGAAAAACGGGCGATCCTGTTCGATCTGGGAGACATCCACAATCTCAGCCCGTCAGAGATTCACAAAATCACCGACGTATTCGTAACACACACTCATATAGACCACTTTATCGGTTTCGACAGACTGCTGCGTATGATCCTCAGGCGGGAATCGCCGGTCACCGTATATGGTCCTCCGGGCATCGGGGCGCGCGTAGAGGGGAAACTCAGGGGCTACACCTGGAATCTCATCAGGGATTACCCGGCCGTTATTAATGTCTGCGCCTTCAGCGGTAAAACCCTTTCGCGCTCTGTATTTAAGGCAGAGAATACATTCAAAAGGGAAGTTGTAAGCAAGGAAGACTCGGACGGTATGCTGCTTAAGGACCCCCTGTTCAATGTCAGGGCTGTGAGGCTTGCCCACGATATCCCCTGTCTGGCTTTTTCGCTGGAAGAAAACTTCCACATCAACATCGACAGGGACCGGCTCTTTAAGATGGGACTACAGGTCGGCCCCTGGCTGACCGAATTCAAGAGGGCCATAAGGGAAAAATCTCCCAAAGAACGAGTGATGAACGCCGGGGGCAAGCCGTACAGTCTCGGACAACTTTCGGATATCGCGCTTATTACGAGGGGCCAGAAGATTTCATATGCCACAGACATCGCGATGAACCGTACAAATAAAGCCGGACTGATCTCACTGGTGGAAGGCTCAGATGTTTTTTATTGCGAGGCGTATTTTTTGGAAAAAGACAGGGACCGGGCCATCGAGAGGTTCCATCTCACTGCACGGACGTGCGGAGAGATAGCGAGGGAGGCGAATGCGGGAAAGCTCGTGATCACGCACATTTCACCAAAGTACTCGGATTGCGCCGAAGAAGTTGTCGGCGAGGCAATGGCGGCTTTTAAGAACGGGTAAGCTTTAAACCTGAAAACGGCAATATTCACGAAGCGCACTTCACAAGTCCAGCCCCGCTCCATTGACCCGCAGCCACGCCTTTCTCTCGTCATAATCCGGCATTACTTTATCAACTTCGTTCCAGAAAGCCTCAGTATGATCCCGATAATGCAGATGACAAAGCTCATGAACAACAATGTAGTCAATGATCTTTGGCGGAGCCATCATGCACTTCCAGTGAAAAGAAAGCTTCCCGGTCTTGCCACATGATGCCCAACGAAATCCCAGGTCTTTCACGTTTACTGCTTTAGTTTCGACCCCCACTTTGGGACAGTAATAAGCCACGCGTTTCTTTATGCGATCCAGACCGCGAGCAATGTAATACTCCCTGAATGCCGATTGAACAGCGGGGACATCTTCTTTCTCCGCAAGGTCCCTGCGCAGTCTCAGCCGACCGTCCTTCAGCAGCAAAGGCTCTTTTTGCTCACTGATAAGCGATAGTCTGTAGGATGATCCCAAATATAAAAAGCCTTCGCCGTTTCTAAGTTCCCGGACAACCCGGGCGGCATTCAGATCGCGCCATTCAGCCAGATTCTTATATATCCAGTAACGCTTTGCCTCAACAAGCTGGTCGACCCGCTCCTCTGACAGATTGAGGGGCACTCTGACGCTGATCTTACCGTCGCGTTCAATCACGATGTCCGCCGTCCGGCGATTACCGCTTCGGAGCAACATGTATTCAATATCCCCTGTCTTTC
>JBJKOV010000227.1:0-2287 GCA_046707105.1 Thermodesulfovibrionales bacterium | reverse complement strand
AGTGAATTTAATGTTCCTGGCTCTTGTTTTCGGATTCGTTGCGGTCGCAGCTGTTGCGGCCCCGGCTAAGGCTGCAGAAAAGCCGGTAAAAGGTAAGGCCGTAGTCGCCGACGGCAGCACTGTCAAGTTGAACTATACCCTTACGGTCGACGGCAAGGTGGTGGACAGATCCGAAGACGGCAAACCGCTGGAGTTCAAGGAAGGGGCGCACCAATTGATCCCGGGGTTCGAAAAGGCGGTAATGGGCATGAAGGTCGGGCAGAAAAAATCTTTCACGGTAAAGCCGGAAGAAGGCTACGGACCCATTAACCCCAAGGCATTTCGGGAAGTCCCCAGGAAGCAGTTGCCGGCCGGCATCACGCCGAAGGCAGGGATGACCTTATATGCGCAGAGCAAGGACGGTCAGAAAATCCCCGTAAAAATCAAAAAGGTAAAGAAGGACTCGGTCCTCATAGACTTCAACCATCCACTGGCAGGCAAGACCCTGAACTTCGCCGTCGAGGTCGTGGAGATAAAATAGGGGGCGACGGCGACGCCGATCTGACCCTCGTCATCTGTGCGCCGCCGGGTCCAACTCCAATCCCACGGCAAAAAGCGAGATAGGGGCCATTTAACCTATTTCTTAATGGTTATCGGCACTCCGGGAGTGCCGGCATAGAACATTATAAGTTCCGCCGGCCTCCTGCCTTTGTTTTTTCCGTAATGCCACTTGTTGACAACCTCGATCGCGCTCACAGCAACTCCTTAATTTTTTTGATGATAGCCCTTCTTGATATCTCCTCGAAATCGAGAAGCTCATCCGGCTTCCCGCTCTTCGGGATCTTTGTTACCGCCAGGGAATGGATCGGGATGTCATAGTTGCCCAGTGCGCTTCGTACAGTCTCTGCGATACCTCCTTCCGGATGATGGTCTTCCACGATGAGGAGGCCCTGGGTGACACTGCCGGCTTTTCTGAGAGCAGGCACATCGACGGGCTTGATGCTGTACAGGTCGATCACCCTTACCATGATTCCTTCCTTTTTCAGTTCATCATATGCGGCAAGCGCCTCGTGGAGGGTTATGCCGGCTGCCACCACAGTGAAAGTATCGCTCTCGCCCTCCCTGAGCACCTTGCTGCCTCCTATGCTGAACTGTTCATCCTTGTCGTAAAGCACAGGTGTCCCCGATCTGCTGGTCCGGATATAGACGATTCCCTTGTGCCTGGCGGCCTCCTCCACCAGTCTCTCGGTCGACACTCCGTCGGAGGGATAAAGAACGACGGAGTCCGCTATCGACCGGAACATCGCAATATCTTCGAGTCCCATCTGCGACGGCCCGTCCTCTCCTATGGAGACTCCTGCATGAGATCCGCAGAACTTAATGTTGGCGTTCGAGTAGCGGCTCATGCGTATCTGGTCGAAGGCCCGGGTAAAAAAAGCGGCGAAAGTTGAAACGAAGGGAAGCTTGCCCCTCGTAAAGAGGCCCAGTGCCGTGCCTACCATATTCTGTTCGGCGATGAACATCTCAAAAAAGCGTTCGGGATGGGCCTCTTCAAAATACTCGGCCCTTGTGGAATTGCTCACCTCCGCATCAAGCACGACCATATCCGGAAACTGTGGAAAAATCCTCTTAAGCCCTCTCCCGTAAGCGTCCCTCGTTGCCACAGACTTGCCGGTCTCATAGGAAATATCTGCTGTTATGGCGCTTGGACGGCGGTCCACAAGCTGAAGCTCCTCCGGCCTGGCGATGCTGCCGCGCATCGATTTATCGACCTCTCCCATCTCCTCAAGTGCCTGCCCGAGCAGCACCTTATCGAGGGTCTTGCCGTGCCAGCCGTTCTTGTCCTCCACGGCAGAGACACCCTTCCCTTTGATGGTCCTGGCGATGATCATGACAGGTCTGTCCCTGACCTGCGGGATCTTCTCGTAAGAGGCCAGGATCTCATCGAAATCATGGCCGTCATTTACCAGTACCGTTTCCCAGCCAAAGGCCGAAATACGTTTTTCGTAGGCTGTAATATCATGTCCGTACATGGTTTCCCCCCGCTGTCCAAGACGGTTTACATCCAGGATTCCGACAAGGTTGTCGAGTTTGTAGTAGGCGGCCAACTGTATGGACTCCCACTGGGAGCCTTCCGCCATCTCACTGTCGCCCAGGAGGATATAACTGCGGTAAGGAAGCTTGTCTATGTACTTGGCACTCAGAGCCATGCCCACTCCAATGGCAAGACCCTGCCCCAGAGAGCCTGTAGCCGCCTCGGCATAAGGGAAAGCCGGCGTAGGATGTCCCTCCAACAGACTGCCGAATT
>JBJKOV010000226.1:0-1325 GCA_046707105.1 Thermodesulfovibrionales bacterium | reverse complement strand
GCCTTCAGCGACCTTTCCGCCAGGATGCCGTGGCCTATTTCACGCCTCCCGGGAGACCTCAGCGGTTTTACCTCTCCGACGCTGAAGGGAGGGAAATTATAATGGAGCATGAAGGTCTTGGATGTTTCCCCTTCAAGGGAATCGATCCGCTGCTCGTCATCTGAAGTCCCGAGGGTCACCACTGCCAGACACTGGGTTTCTCCACGTATAAAAAGGGCGGAACCGTGGGTCCTCGGCAGAATCCCCGCTTCAGCGCTGATCTGCCTTATCTGGTCCGGGGTTCTTCCGTCGGCCCGGATATTGTCGTTCAAAATCATGTTTCTCACGAGGGCCTTCTCTATATCATCAAATATCGAGGAAATTTCCCGGGACATGTCATTTTCGCCGGTATTTAACTCCCCGATAACTCCTTTTCGTATTTCATCGAGGGCATTCTGCCGCAGGATCTTGTCAGGTATCGTAACGGCCTGCCTGATCTTTTCGAGGGCCATCTCTGCAACACGGGTTTTAAGGACTTCGTCCACCACCGGTTTGGTAAAAGCCCTCTTTTCTTTACCGGCCTTCGCCCTGAACTCCTCCTGGACCTCGCATAACCTTATAATCTCACGGTGGGCCAGATCAATCGCCTCCAGCAGATCGGCCTCGCTCATCTCCTGCGCACTGCCTTCGACCATGGCGACGGCTTCCTTCGTCCCGGCGACGACCAGGTTTATGTCGCATTCTTCGACCTCCCTCTGGTCCGGGTTGATCACGAAAGAACCTGCAACCCTCCCGATCCTCACCGCTCCTACAGGCCCGTTAAAAGGAATATCCGAAATTGTGAGTGCGGCAGATATGCACGTAATACCGAGTATGTCCGCAATATTCTCATCGCCGTAGGACAGGACGTTCACAATTCCCTGTGTCTCATAGCTGAACCCTTTCGGGAAAAGCGGCCTCACAGGCCGGTCAATGAGACGGGACGTCAAAACTTCCTTCTCTGTGGGCCTTCCTTCCCTCTTGAAAAAACCGCCGGGTATTTTACCGGCTGCATAGGTCTTTTCCTGGTAATCAATAGTCAGGGGAAAAAAGTCTATCCCTTCCTTCGGAGTCTTGTTGCTCACAGCCGTCGCCAGTATTACCGTATCTCCGTACTGCGCGACCACGGCTCCATCGGCCTGCCTGGCCATCTTGCCAGTACTTAATTTCAGTTCCTTCCCGCGAACCTCAACACCAACATCAACACTATTTATCATTCGTTATTTCCTGATTCCAAGACGACCAATAATATTATCGTATCGCTCTTTATTTATTTTCTTCAGATAGTCAAGTAACTTCCTTCTCTG
>JBJKOV010000225.1:0-2710 GCA_046707105.1 Thermodesulfovibrionales bacterium | reverse complement strand
GTCTATTATTTGAATGTTTATTTTTCATTGTCATTCCCGCAAGCATAGCGCGTCGGGAATCCTTCCGGAAAGATTCCGGACAAGCCGGAATGACAGAAATTTGGACCTGTGGCAGAGACCACAGGGTGTAATAATTATGAAATTGAGGCGATACCAGACTTAATTGCTTCCGGTCGATGGAAGCGGCTGTCGTCATTTTTTCCTTTACAACTCCCTTTTTTAAAACTGTCTGGTGCACCATCATGAATTATTCCACTCAGTCAGCGGGCACTATGGATTGCCCAGGTGACAACCCCCCCGACTCTTCGAATGTTTTCGCCGCGGGCCTTTTGTTATAATAACTGACCCGGAGGGGTGGCCGAGCGGTTGAAGGCGACGGTCTTGAAAATCGTTGTAGGGGCAACTCTACCGTGAGTTCGAATCTCACCTCCTCCGCCATTACTTTTTTATTATTTCTTCTTCTTCTCTTCATTCGGGGAATCCCGGGAGCTTTCTTTACAATTCTTAACAGATAAGGGGATCTTTCTGCTGTATAATTCAAGGAGGGTTATGGACCTTTCTGGTCCGGGAATTGAGTGAAGGAGGATTCGACCGAAGATGAAAAAAAGGCTCTATATTCTGCTCTTATGCCTGGGACTTTCGGCTTTTGTTTTGGCAACAACGGAGCGGGTTGAGGCAGTACTCGGCGAATCTGCCGGGTCGGTCGCTTCCGATATGAAGGCGCTGTCGGCGGCGCGGGGTAATGCCGCCACTTACAAGGGTTACTCCGTTCAGGAGATCAACTCGGCATCGGTAACCGTCCGGGAATATATCTCCCCATCGGGCGTAGTCTTTGGAGTCGCCTGGAATGGCCTTGTACGCCCGGACCTTGCGCAACTGCTGGGCTCCTATGCCGCAGAGTACCGCCAAACTCTGCGGCAGACTCCGCGTGCACGTGGTCGCAGGAGCCTCCGGATAAAGACCGATAATATCGTTGTCGAGGAATGGGGGCATATGCGGAACCTGCGTGGCCATGCTTATGTGCCGGCGTTACTTCCTCCTGGAGTGAGCGTCGATGAAATCAACTAAATTATTTCTTCCCTTTCTGGTCTTGACGCTGGTGGCCGGCTGCGGCGGCGGTTCCGGGGGCTCCGGTTCATCATCGGGAAATTCGGGATCTCCCGTTGCCGACAACGTGGTATCCATTACCGTAAACGGCTCTCTCTGCTCCGCCAACTCCTACCCTAACAAACCCTGTGTCAGCGTGAAGATTTGCACGGCCGGCGCCTCCGGCTGTCAGACGATCAATGACATCCTGCTGGATACCGGGAGCTACGGGCTGCGGATCTTCAAACAGGCACTGACCGTTCCTCTTACTCAGGTAACGGGCGATTCCGGATCGCTGGCCGAATGCATCCAATACGCTGACGGATCTTCTGATTGGGGGCCGGTGCAGATGGCGAGCGTTATTCTTGGGAACGAGCCCTCCGTACAGGTTCCGATCCAGGTTATCGACTCCACTTTCGGTTCGGCGCCTCCCGGATGCCAAAACGCCGACAAGAGTCCCGCCGACGCCGGATTCAACGGAATTCTGGGGGTCGGCTTTTTTGCACAGGACTGCGGTTCAGTCTGCGCAAACAGCGCTGACAACGGCATCTATTACGTCTGCTCGGGATCGACCTGCATGGGGACAGAAGTGGCTCTTTCCGGTCAGGTCCAAAACCCTGCAGCTCTTCTCCCGCAGGACAATAATGGTGTAATAGTGCAGCTTCCGGACGTACCGGCTGCCGGGTCTGTTTCAGTCAACGGTAACCTTGTGCTGGGCATCGGCACCAGATCCAACAATGCCCCTTCCGCGGTGTCGACATATGGTGCCGACCAGTTCGGGAATTTCATCGCAGTCTTCAACGGAGCCTCCCACACCAGTTTCATCGATACGGGAACGAACGGCCTTTTTTTTCCATCGCCTTCAGCCAGCCAGCTGCCAAACTGCCCCTCTCCGGATTCGGACTGGTTTTGCCCTCAGTCCACGGTAGGTCTTTCCGCCACGAACCAGGGAGCGTCGGGATCACCGAGCGGCGCGGTTCCATTCCAGATAGGCAACTTTGACAGCCTCATCAGTTCTCCCAACAGCGCATTCAACGATATCGGCGGGGAACAGCGTGGTGAGTTCGACTGGGGACTGCCTTTCTTTTTTGGCCGTAACGTGTATATAGGACTCGCAGGAAAAAGTTCCGGCCTCGGCAGCGGGCCCTTCTGGGCGTATTGATTAAGATGATGGAAATATAGCAGGACCTCGGCAGGGCCGCCCACCGCGAAGGGACGGGATCCTGTTTTTCGCCTTAATTGTCAGGACGTATTTCGTTGGAAACGGGTTTCTTTCGGGTCATATTATAATTCTGATCTTTTGCAAATTCCGCGCCTCTCCCCTCGATACAAGTGTGGTGTTTCCAAGCCTCCTTAAATAAACTCAGGAACGACCAAAGTCCCCCGAAAGGGCATAAATGGCTGTCATTGCGGCTAGTCAACGATCATTCTGAAAGATTCCGGGCAAGCCGGGATGACAAACATGAGGAAAGAGATCAAGAAATACTGCCACAGGCAGCCTTTTTTTGCACAAACGCGAATGGATTTGTGGAAATGCATGGTGTTGCTGGGGAAGAAATCTTGGAAAACAAGGGGTTAAGACATGGCATGGTTTCTGCAAATTATATTTGCAACAGGACGAAAG
>JBJKOV010000224.1:0-4485 GCA_046707105.1 Thermodesulfovibrionales bacterium | reverse complement strand
TGAAAAACGTCATCAAACTTCTGATGGAATTGCAGGAAATAGATTCCCGAATCCTCCAAAAACGCGTGTTTATCGACAAGGTGCCTCAGAGAATTTACGAGGTCGATGAACCGCTCAAACAGGCCGGCCTGGAACTGGACAGGATCAGACAGAAAACGGAGAGCCTTGCCAGGAAGAAGCGCGAAAAGGAAAAAAATCTCGATGATATCAACGGAAAAATCGGGAAGATGAAGTCGCGCGTTTCAGATATCAAGACGAACAAGGAATATCAGGCCCACCTGAAAGAGATCGAATCCTCGGAAAAGGAAATTGCCGGAGTTGAAGAAGAAATCCTGCTGATAATGGAAGACCTGGACAATCTGCTGAAGGAGCAGAAGGAAAGGGAAGGCAGGGTGAACGAGGAGACGCGTAAACTTGAAGCCTTCAAAGGGGAGCTGGACAGGGAAGTGGAGCGGTATGAAAAGGAATTGTCGGTGTTGAAGGAGGAGAGGGCGACGGCGGCGAGTTCCCTTCCAGCCGACATTTACGACAGATACAAGTCCCTTATCAGTGCCGGCAACGGCGTAGCGGTAACAAAAGCCCGCAATGAAATTTGCCTCGGATGCAATATGAACATCCCCCCACAGCTTTTCGTGGAGATCAGGAAGAACGAGGAGTTGATTCAGTGTCCCCAGTGCCGGCGCATACTCTATTACTCCGAGGAGTGATCGCTTTCAGTCTTCTGTCTCCCCCCCCCTTTTTTTTTGGTTAAGAAATATTATAAAATAATTAAATTTTGTTATAGGCCGAAGCAGAACATGTGGTTGCCCGACCGGCTCGACGCTCAGGTCGGGAGGAAAGTCCGAGCTCCACAGGGCAAGGCGCTCCGTAACGCGGAGTCCCGGTAACGGGAAGGAAAGTGCCGCAGAAAGGGAAACCACCCCATATTACAGGGGAAAGGGTGAAAAGGTGTCCCGATTTATCGGGATTCGCCCCGCAAGAGGCGGAAGGTAAGAGCTCACCAGTGTCTCGGGTGACCGGGACAGCTTGGTAAACCCCGCCTGGAGCAAGGCCAAATAGGTTCCGCCTTGAAAAGGGCCCCTTTGAATCCCTGGTGTCAGGGAGGCGGAACGGGTAAGGCCGCACGATCCCGGCTGTAAAGCCGGTACCAGATGAATGACCACAATCCCGGTTGACGGGAGACAGAACTCGGCTTATGGGCTGCTTCGGCCTAGCATAAGCCCGAAAGGGATACATGGAAGACCACAAACTGAAAGTTTTTTGTACTGTTGCCGAGACCAGGAGCTTTTCCAAGACATCGGAGATAATCCATCTTACCCAGCCTGCGGTGAGCCTCCAGATACAGGGGCTCGAAGAGATTTACGAGACAAAGCTTTTCGACAGATCCAGCAGCACGGTGACCCTGACCCCCGCGGGTGAGGCGCTGTATAAGTATGCCAAGGAGATCCTCACCCTTTACGCGTCGGCCGAGAAGGTCATCGGTGAGATCACGGGGCTGGTGAAAGGGAGCATCAGCATCGGCGCGAGTTCCACGATAGGCAATTATCTTCTTCCCGGAGTGATAACGGATTTTAAAAAGACCCATTTGAAGATTAAAATCCATCTTCTGGTGGGGAACACCAAAAGGGTAGTGGAGCTTCTTAATTCTGGCAATATCGACCTTGGACTTGTCGAGGGGGAGGTGGCGAGGCAGAAGATGTTTGTCGAAAAGCTGATTCCCGATGAGCTGCTGCTGGTTGTTCCCTCTCACCATCCCTGGGCAAAGAAAAAGGACGTATCCATCAGCGAACTCACGAAAGAACCATTTATTTTCAGGGAAGGCGGATCCGGGACGAGACAGATGATAGAAAAATTCCTTGCCCGTCACGGCATCGCGCCCCAGGACATGAGGGTATCGATGATCCTCGGGAGCACGGAAGCCATCAAGGAGGCGGTGGAAAACGGGCTCGGCGTTTCGATAATCTCGCGCTGGGCGGCGAGAAAGGAAAGTAAATACGGAAGTCTTCACCTGCTCAGGATAAAAGAAGAAAAGGTCCTGAGGGAGTTTTCCCTTATTCTTAACAAAAACGCGGTATCGTCTCACGCCGTTGATGAATTTCTCACGTACCTCAAGTCGTATCCGTTTCAGAAGCTTCTGGTCTGAAACCGGGCTGTCGCTCCTTTTCGTGGAATTCGCGGTTTTCAGAGGAAAGCGCGATCCCTCCTTTTGACAAATTACCCCGCAGTATATATAGTTATTATTCAGGATCTTCCATATGACCATAGTGCTTGCCACCCGAAACAGGAAAAAGGTTGAAGAACTCACGCGCATGTTCGTCGGCTGCGACATACGCTTCGTGACGCTGGACGCTTTTCCGGGTTGTCCCGAGGTGGAGGAGGACGGGAAGACGTTCAGGTCGAATGCCGTGAAGAAGGCCTTGCAGGTGGCAGATTTTACCGGGTGTCCGGCTGTTGCCGACGACTCAGGGCTCCAGGTGAGTGCACTCGGTGGGGCGCCGGGCGTTTTTTCGGCCAGATATGCCGGCGAAGGTGCCGGTGACCGGGAGAATGTGGGGAAAGTCCTGAAAGAGATGAGAAGTGTAAAGGATGAAGACAGGGGAGCGCGGTTCGTATGCTGTATCGCATTTGCGCTGCCGGACGGCCAGGTCAAGACCTTTAGCGGATATGCGAAGGGGATGATAGGGAGAAAAAAGAGGGGTGAGAATGGATTCGGGTATGACCCCATTTTTTACCCCTTTGAGCACGACAGGACCTTTGCCGAGATGACCGCGGCCGAGAAGGACGCACTGAGTCACAGGGGAAAGGCGATAAGGAAATTCTACCTGTTTGTAAGGAAAGTAGTGTAAATAAATGATATAGTTGCATAATTGTTGGCTCCGCTTTTGTCGTCCCCTGACATTTCAGGTGACTTTGCAGTTAAAGAATCAGTTTGATAAGTAAATTTTATCCATTCATCAAAAATATGAATTTGACTTAAAAAATTGGTGGGGCTTATAGTTATAAGGTTTTGTAAGTTTATCGCCCCTATAAGTGATTTTTATTTTTTGCCGGGAATCGCAGGTTTTATTGTTTAAGATTTGGAGATCAGCAGGGAATTAGAGGAAGGTGCGATTTGACACACGACGGTCCCGGCAAAATCTGCAGAGCGAAAAACTGAAGGGAATTGTTGATTGGCATTATACTCAGGAAATCTGGATTCACGAGTCAAGTCAGAATAAATTCTAATAAACAGGAGGAACATCAATGGCTTTAGTAAATCCGCATGGGAAAGAGAAGAAATTAAAACCTCTCCTGCTGGCAGGGGCTGAACTCGAAGCCGAGAAGAAAAAGGCTGCGGGGCTTAAGAAGATCAATATATCATCACGTGAGACAGGCGATCTCATAATGATGGGAATCGGTGGTTTTACCCCTCTTGAAGGCTTCATGACCTATGAGGACTGGAAGGACGTCTGCGCCGACTACAAGATGGCCGACGGCACCTTCTGGCCGATCCCTATCACGGTTTCCACTGATGATGACATCAAGGTCGGGGAGGAGATCGCGCTTTTCTCCCAGGAGTTTGGAGAGATCATGGCAACCATGAAGGTCACCGAAACATACAAGATCGACAAGGAATATGAGTGCAAGCAGGTTTACCGGACTGCCGACCTGGAGCACCCCGGCGTTAAAATGGTCATGGACCAGGCGGGCACCAACCTCGCCGGCCCGGTAAAGGTCCTCAGCCAGGGGAACTTTCCAAAGGATTATCCTGAGATCTACCTTACCCCGGCCCAGTCGAGGCACCTCTTCCTGGAGAAGGGCTGGAATACTGTTGCGGCCTTCCAGACCAGGAACCCCATGCACCGCTCCCATGAGTACCTGTGCAAGATAGCTATCGAGACCCTTGACGGCGTGTTTGTCCACATGCTTCTCGGAAAACTGAAGCCCGGCGACATACCTTCGGACGTGAGACAAAAGGCTATCGATACTCTTAATGAGAAATACTTTGTGAAAGACACAATTGTTGTCGGCGGTTACCCTCTGGATATGAGATACGCGGGACCGAGAGAGGCTCTCCTCCACGCAGTCTTCAGGCAGAATTACGGTTGCAGCCATCTGATCGTTGGAAGGGACCATGCCGGCGTAGGAGAATACTACGGACCGTTTGATGCGCAGAAGATATTCGACGAGATCCCGGAGGACGCCCTCGAGACGAAGCCCCTCAAGATCGACTGGACATTCTACTGCACAAAGTGCGACGGTATGGCCTCGATGAGGACCTGCCCGCACGGCAAGGAAGACAGGCTTCTCCTGAGCGGGACGAAGCTCCGGAAGATGCTTTCCGAAGGGACGGATGTCCCGGACCACTTCAGCAGGCCCGAGGTTCTGACGATCCGGCGCAAATACTACGAAGGTCTGACCGAAAAGGTAGAGATTAAAACACATAAATATTCGGAAGGTGCTTAAGAATTACCGGATAATGCAACAGGCGGCCCGGGGAAAACC
>JBJKOV010000223.1:0-5365 GCA_046707105.1 Thermodesulfovibrionales bacterium | reverse complement strand
CGATATTGCGCGTTCCGTCCAGCGGGTAGGCTATAAGCGCATAGAGCGATATACTGAGGATTTCGAGCCCCAGGAAAAATGAAGCAAAATGGCTGCTCGCCACAAGGATTACCGATCCGAATGCCGCCAGAACGAGCAGCAGATAGTACTCTTCGGGATTGCCCGGAAGTTTTTCCAGGTAGTCGTAGGACAGCATGGCTGTGAGGAAAGTTGAGGCCAAAATCAGGCCGGAATAAAAGAAAGCATAGCTGTCTTCGATAATGAGCGGAGTTATCTGCCTTGGGATCCAGGACGTGACCATGAGGAGAACGAGGAAGGACACCGCCAGCCCCAGGAGCGTCACGAGATTCGTCGTGACGTGGTCCCGGTAGAAGGCGATGCCGAGCATGACGACTATGGATGTAGCCGCCAGGACAATAAAAGGCGAAAAAGCATAAAGTCCCGCAAGGTTCATTCCATCAGCTCCCGAAGACCGGAATTTGAGATAGTCCACCGCGGAGACGCGGAGAACGCAGAGATCCAGAACTCCCCAAAAAGCAATGGCGGTTTGTATATTTCCGCCCTCTCAGCGGATATATATAAGCATCCCTCTCTGCGCCCTCTGCGTCTCTGCGGTGAAAATATGTCTCTTCGCCATATGCTGAACTATTGTCCGAATTCATGACGGCCGGACCTTTCGCGTCTCCGCTCTTTGCATCGCCGGCCGTCATCGCCGCAGCGCTCTGCCGAAGACCGGCAATCGCGGGTCCCGCGGTGTCGAGCACTGGCTGGGGATAGAGACCCAGCCACAGGAGGGAGACAATCATAAAAAACATGACCGTCATCTCCCTGAAAGATAGATCGGATATAGTCCACTCTTTTCTGTTCTCGCCGTGAAAGACCCGCTGCACTATCCAGAGGGAATATACTGTCGCAAAGACAAGACCTGTTACGGCCAGGGAGGTCATGGCGACGCTCACCTTGTAGGAGCCGAGCAGCACAAGAAATTCTGCCACGAAATTTCCGAGTCCGGGCAGTCCCAGAGATGCGAGAGCAAAGAAGAGAACGACGGCCCCCATGCGGGGTACGTTCTCCCAGAGGCCGCCCATGACATTCATGTCGCGGGTATGAATACGTTCCTGGAGAACCCCGACAAGCATGAAGAGCGCCCCGGTGCTGATGCCGTGGCAGAGCATCTGCAGGACCGTGCCCTGGAGGGCAAGCTCGTTCCATGCAAAGACGCCCAGGAGGACAAAGCCCATATGGCTGACGCTCGTATATGCGACAAGCCTCTTGAGGTCCCGTTGAGCGAAGGCAAGCACGGCCCCGTAGAGAATACCGATTACCCCCAGTATCAGGGCCGCCGGTGCCAGACTGCGGGCTGCGGCGGGGAAAAGGGGTACGAGGAAGCGGATGAGACCGTATGCCCCCGTCTTCAGCAGCAGGCCGGCAAGGACCACACTGCCCGCCGTCGGCGCCTCGGTGTGGGCATCCGGCAGCCAGGTGTGGAAAGGTACTGCGGGAAGCTTGACCGCAAAGGCGACGAAGAACCCCATCATGAGCCAGAAGGCGACGGCAGGCGGCATGGAAGATCCCAGAAGGAGAAAGTAGTCAAAAGTGTAGACTCCCGTGTTGTGAGCATGGACAAAATAGAGGCCCAGGATCGACAGGAGCATGAGAAGCCCGCTTAGCTGGGTGAAGATGAAGAACTTTACTGCCGCATAAGTCCGGTTTTCGTGCCCCCATATGCTTATGAGGAAATACATCGGGACCAGCATGAGTTCCCAGAAGAAGTAGAAGAGAAAGAGGTCCAGCGACAGGAACACGCCGTTTATGCCGGCGAGGATGAACAGCAGATTGAGGTGGAAAAAACCGACCCTCTCCCTGATCTCTGTCCAGGATATCGCAACCGACATGATCCCCAGAAAAGCTGTCAGGCCGACCATAAGCAGGCTGAGGCCGTCCATCGCAAGATGGAAACTAATGCCCAGCTGAGGGATCCAGGACCACTTCAGGTCTGCAAACCATGTCCCCGGTCCTATGCCGGCGGCCGGATGCCGGAACCAGAGCCCGATCACAAGTGCCTGTTCGATCAGGAGTGATATGAGGGATATCCATCGTGCGGCAGGGGCGCGCAGGCGCCCGAAAAACCAGGCCAGAAGTCCGCCCAGAAGAGGGACAATTATAAGCAGGAGCAGTATCATCGCAGCACCGCAATTGCTATGGTGATGATCGCCCCGAGGGCGATGCCCATGGCATAAATCCTGACCTTCCCGTTCTGGGTAAGGCTCAGGATTCCGTTCATGGCCTGATTGTACCAGGCTATCCCGGCATAGACCAGATCTATGAAGTCGTCCCTGTTGATCCGGGCCAGCCAGATAAAGGGCCTCACAAACAGGAGGTCATAAAGCCGGTCGAACGCCCATCCCGAGAACCAGAAACGGTGCAGAAGCATACCGGGTGAAGTCCCGGCAAGCCTTGAGGCGATGTTCCGGGACCTGAGGAAGAAAAGCCACGCTAAAAAGACGCCCCCTAGTGAGATGACGACAGCTATAATTTCGAGTATCCATTCGATATGCTCTCCGCCGAACGTCTTCACCGGCGGCAAAGCTGTATGCATGAACCCCGAAAAAATCGTGATGTTCCCCATGATCGCGGGCAGCTCGATGTAGCCTCCTGTCACCGACAGGAACGCCAGCACTACCAGTGGGATGAGCATACGGATTCCGGGTTTTTTGCTTACCTCCGAATGGGCTTCTCCAAAGAAGGTGATGAAGACCATCCGGAACGTGTAGAGAGAAGTGAGCAGCGCCCCGGCGATCCCCGCTGCCCAGAGCCATGCCCCGCCCCTCCCGGAAGACCACGCCAGCCATAGTATCTGGTCCTTGCTGAAGAAGCCGGCTGTAACAAGCGGGATTGCGCTGAGCGACGCGGAGCCGATGAGAAAAGTCCAGAAAACGACCGGCATTTCCCTACGAAGCCCTCCCATTTTGAACATGTCATGTTCATGGTGGAGCCCGTGGATGATCACTCCGGCGCCAAGGAAGAGGAGTGCCTTGAAGAACGCATGGGTCATGAAGTGGAATATGGCGGCAGACCATGCGCCCACGCCGAGGGCGAGGAACATATACCCGATCTGGCTTATCGTCGAATAGGCCAGCACCCTCTTTATGTCCTTTTGTGTAAAGGCGCTGAAGCCCGCAAGCAGCAGGGTCAGGGCCCCGATAACGGCTACGGCCGAAAGCACGGGAGGGGCCAGCTCGAAAATGACATGTGTCCTGGCGATTATATAGACCCCGGCCGTCACCATTGTGGCGGCGTGTATCAGGGCGCTTACCGGCGTGGGTCCGGCCATCGCGTCAGGCAGCCAGGTCTGCAGAGGGAGCTGTGCCGACTTTCCGACGGCGCCTCCCAGGAGAAGCGCGGCCGCCGCTACAGGCAAAAGCGAGCCGGATAACCAGCTATGTTCTGCACGTTGCATGAGATCCTGGATCTGGAGCGTGCCGAGGCCGTTATACAGCAGGAAGAGACCGACTGCCATTGCCGCATCACCGACGCGGGTGACGACGAATGCCTTGCGCGCCGCATAGCCGTTGTTCGGGTCCTTATACCAGAACCCGATAAGCAGGTAGCTGCAGAGACCGACGCCTTCCCATCCGAGATAGAAGAGAAGAAGGTTTTGAGCGAGCAAAAGGACAAGCATCGAGCCGACGAAGAGGTTCATGTACGCAAAGAAACGGCTGTACCCCTCGTCTTCTTCCATGAACTCGGAGGAGTAGAGATGGATGAGAAAACCCACCACCGTAACAACGAGCATCATTACCAGCGACAGTGCATCGAGATAAAAGGTCACACCGGGCGAAAACCCGGCCACGCTGAGCCATTGCCAGAGTGTCTGGGTATAGGCATGCCCCGGGGGCGGAGATGTCATGAAATTCACGCCGACCAGAATGGAGAGCACAGCGGACAAGGCAACAGATCCGACGCCGACAAAAGCGATGGTTCGGGGCTGAAGTCGTTTCCCGGCCGTGGCCAGCACGAGAAAGCCTGCAAACGGCAGGCAGGGGATCAACCAGAGGAGTCCGAGCATATCCCCGTCACCCCCTCATGCCGCTGGCCGCATCGGCATCCAGCGTCCTGAATTTGTGATAAAACTTAAGCACAAGCGCAAGTCCCACGGAGACCTCGGCGGCGGCCATGGTGAGTATAAATATGAACATGACCTGGCCGTCGGCCTGGTTCCACTTCGATCCTGCCACAACAAAGGCCAGCCCGGCGGCGTTCAACATGATCTCGATAGACATGAGAATGAAGATGATATTCCTCCGCATGAGGACCCCGGCCAGTCCGAAGGCGAACAGGATTCCGGCAAGTATCAGCCCATGCTCCATCGGTATGGACATCATGATCGCCGCCTTCCTTTCCGGTCCTCATTTTCAAAATGACCGCCGATATGGTAGGCGCCGGCCAGCCCTGCAAGCAGCAGGAAGGATGCAAGCTCGACTCCCAGAAGATAGGGACCCAGCAGAGCCATGCCGACCTGCTTCGGCCCTACCATTTCGGCGCGGAAAGCGGTCCCCGGCTTCTGGAGCAGGATGAAGATGACCTCCCCCAGGAGCACCGCAGTCAGTATCACGGGACCGGCCCAGGTCTCGGCCGTCAGCCATTCCCTCTCCCTCGCAGCATCCCTGGCCCCCAGGTTGAGCATCATGACCACGAATACGAACAGGACCATGATCGCCCCGGCATAGATAATGACTTCGAGAGCCGCGATAAACGGGGCCCCCAGCACGAAAAAGATAAGGGCCACCGCCAGGAGCGAGACGACCAGGTAGAGAAGGGCGTGGACCACATTCGTCTTTACCATAACCATGAACGTCGCGATGACAGCTATTACGGAAGATATATAAAATAGCGTTTCCATTCTTAAGCCTCTGTCGATAATATGTGCATAACGTTGTTGCCTGTCATTCCCGCTTGTCGGGAATCCTTCTTGCTGTACATGAAGAAAGATTCCCCGTGAGGGTCGGGACAGGCCGGACAAGCCGCAATGACGACACTCAAACAAGTTTCCATTCTCATGAACCAAACCTCCTATGGCATCAGGGTCCTGACATCGACCGGAGGCTGTTCGTCTTCGGCCTCACCCTTGTCCTTTCCCTTTATCGATAACCCCGCAACCCGGTAAAAATTGTAATCATGATATTTGCCCGGACCGCTTATGAGCAGGTCCTCCTTCTCGTAGACCAGGCTCTGTCTGTTGTATTCGCCCATCTCGAAGTCCGGGGTGAGCTGGATCGCATAGGTCGGGCAGGCCTCCTCGCAGAAACCGCAGAAGATGCAGCGTGAAAAATTTATCCGGAAGAACTCGGGATATCTCCTGCCG
>JBJKOV010000222.1:0-3741 GCA_046707105.1 Thermodesulfovibrionales bacterium | reverse complement strand
GCAGAAAGGTGCCTGCAGATCGCGTACTGCAGGAATTAGGGCCGATGGACCTTATCTTCGAGGCAACGGGCGTCGCCTCCCTGGAATTCAACCTGCTCGACGCGCTGGCCCAAAACGGCATCTATGTGCTTACCGGAATCCCGGGAGGGGACCGTCCCCTCCAGATTCAGGGGGCCGAACTGATTCGCAGGCTGGTGCTGGGGAACCAGGCGATGATCGGGAGCGTTAATGCCTCACGCGATCATTTCCAGATGGCGGTCGACGACCTGCTGAACGCGACGCTCCGGTGGGGAAAGCTTATCGAGGGGCTCATCACTCACCGCCACCGCTATTCCGAATTTTCTGATGCCCTGGGGCACCAGGGTCCCGACGCCATAAAAGTGGTCATCGAATGGCAGTGACGGGAGATGAGGCACTATGAATGAATTTTCGGGCGCTCCGGGATGGCCCGGCTCGGAGCCGCGCTGGACGTCAAGCGCGAAGAGCGGGGTGGGCACATCTCTCAGCCCCACAAGCCGCGTCTGGTTTACGTTGAGCCACGGCATCTTTAACGAGATATACTATCCCCGCCTTGATCTGGCATGCACGCGCGATATGGGGCTAATAGTCACAGACGGGCGAGATTATTTCTCCGAGGAAAAGCGGCATGCGGCCTCATCGGTTTCATACCTGTGGGAAGGCGTTCCGGCATACCGCCTTGTCAATACGTGCAGACAGGGCCGATACCGCATCGAAAAGGAGATCGTAGCCGACCCGAAAAGGGACGCAGTGCTCCAGCAGACGCGCTTCGTCCCCCTGCGCGGCGATCCGGAGGACTACCTGGTGCACGTGCTCCTGAGCCCGCATCTCGGAAACGGGGGGAGTGGAAACACCGCATGGGTCGGAGACTATAAAGGCATGCCCATGCTCTTTGCACAGAGAGGCGCCTTTGCCCTGGCCCTTGTCTGCTCGGCGCCGTGGGGAAAACGCTCAGCGGGATTCGTCGGCATTTCCGACGGCTGGCATGACCTCATGGAACACAAACGCATGACGCAGGCCTACCGGGGGGCCGAAAACGGAAACGTCGCCCTTACAGCAGAGATCGACGTTGTCTCATGCAAGGGGGTCTTCCTGCTTGCCCTCGGCTTCGGCAGAAATGCTGCCGAGGCAGGCAATCGCGCACGAGCAAGCCTTCTCGATGGGTTCGACGATGCGCGCAGGGAGTACATCCGCGAGTGGACAGCATGGCAGCAGACCCTCACCATCAGCGGAGGAGCAACGACCGATGGGAGCAATCTCTGCTCTGTAAGCAAAGCGGTCCTCAGGACACACGAGGCGGACAACTTCCCCGGCGGGACGATCGCAAGCCTTGCGATTCCCTGGGGGTTCGCCAAAGGGGATGAAGACCTCGGAGGTTATCACCTTGTCTGGCCGCGGGACCTCGCGGAAGCGGCCGGCGGACTTCTGGCGGCAGGCGCAATGGAAGATATGCATCGGGTGCTCTGCTATCTCCAGACAACACAGGAAGATGACGGGCACTGGCCGCAAAACATGTGGCTCGACGGAACACTATACTGGCCCGGCATCCAGCTGGATGAGACCGCTTTTCCGATCCTCCTCGCTGATCTGGCCCGGCGGGAGCATGCCCTTTCCGGGCCTGACCTCGAAAGGTTCCGGCTGATGATAATGAAAGCCGCCGCGTTTATAGTACGCAACGGGCCCGTGACCCAGCAGGACCGCTGGGAGGAGGATCCGGGATTTTCCCCTTTTACCCTCGCCGTCGAGATCGCGGCGCTGCTGGCTGCCGCTGACATCGCGGAACTGAACAGCGATACGGACACCGCCGTCTTTCTCCGTGAAACCGCCGACGCCTGGAATTCCGGAATCGAGCGGTGGGTATACGTGAGGGGAACGGCTCTTGCCGGGAAGATCCGTGTGGACGGTTACTATGTGAGGATAGCACCTGCTGAAACTTCTGACGCGGCATCTCCCGTCGAGGGTTTTGTTGCGATAAAGAACAGACCGCCCGGGCAGAGCAGCGAGCCGGCATCGCAGATTGTAAGCCCCGATGCTCTGGCGCTTGTGCGATTCGGTCTTCGTGCGGCCGACGATCCGAGAATAGTCAATACTGTGAGGGCCATCGACGCGATCCTCAAGGTCGAAACACCCTTCGGCCCGGCATGGCATCGGTATAATGACGACGGGTACGGGGAGCACGAAGACGGCTCGCCCTTCGACGGTACCGGCAGGGGACGACTATGGCCGCTTCTCACAGGAGAGCGCGCCCACTACGAACTTGCCGCGGGAAACATGGAGGAGGCAAAGCGGCTCATGAAGGTGATGGCCTCCTTCGCCAACGAAGGAGGAATGATCCCCGAGCAGATCTGGGACTCCCCCGACATGGCTGAACGCGGGCTCTTCTTCGGCCGCCCTTCAGGGTCTGCGATGCCTCTTGTCTGGGCACATGCGGAGTATATCAAGCTCATCCGGTCTATCCGGGACGGCCGCGTCTTCGATACGCCTCCTCAAACTGTCGAACGTTATATAAAGAACAGGACTGAATCGCCGCTTGCCATCTGGAGGTTCAATCACAAGTGCAGGACAATGCCGGAGGGCAGAACTCTCCGCATCGAGGTGCTTGCGCGGGCGGTGGTCCATTGGAGTCCCGACGGTTGGCGGAAAGTGGTAGATACCGAGACAAAGGACACAGGACTCGGTCTGCACTATGTCGATCTTCCGGCTGCCGGGATTTCCCGGGGCGGTTCCGTCGCCTTCACATTCTACTGGCATGATGCGGAAAGATGGGAAGGACAGGACTATGAAGTCCGGATACAGTAAGCGGCAACCTCAGGGCTGCTCAAGGAAGGAGATCGGAAAAGAGCATGGAATAAGTGAGTCGGGAGTTTCTCAGGCGAGCATCCGTTTCCGCAGGCCGGTTTAAGTCGGGAGAAAATTTTAAGCAATAACACGATATGCAAGTGCCCTCGGGCGGAGTGGAAAACTATGCTGTCTCGGTCTCGATTCCTGGCGCACACTCCGTCTTTTCCCGCCCGAAGGGAGAAAGCTGTCTCAGCTCTTTGATGATCGGAGGCACAATCTCGATGACCTTGTCGATCTCTTCCTCCGTATTGTAGCGGCTGAGAGAGAACCTTACGGAACCGTGGACGGCGGTGAAGGGAACGCCCATTGACCGCAGTACGTGAGACGGTTCGAGGGAGCCGGATGAGCAGGCGGACCCTGAGGATGCGCATATGCCGTACTCGTTGAGCCTGAGGAGGATCGCCTCACCCTCGACATACTCAAAGCTGACGTTTGTCGTGTTGGGCAGCCTGTTGTCGATATCCCCGTTTACCCGTGCGTCCGGACAAGACTCCGTGAGGCCCTTTTCGAGTCTGTCGCGCAGGCGGCCCAGGTAGGACATTTCCCTCCCCAGATCCTCTCCGGCAAGTTCGCAGGCCTTGCCCAGGGCTATAATCGAAGCGACATTCTCGGTGCCGGCCCTTCTCCCGCGCTCCTGGTGTCCTCCGATGATATAGGGAGAGAACCTCGTGCCCTTCCTTACGTAGAGTGCGCCGACGCCTTTTGGCGCGTGAAGTTTGTGGCCTGAAAGCGTGAGCATGTCGACCGGGATCTTTTTTACGTCGATCGGGACCTTTCCAACGGCCTGGACCGCATCGGTGTGAAAGAGGATATCTCTTTCCTTCAGTGTTGCCGCTATTTCCCCGATCGGGAATATCACCCCTGTTTCATTGTTTGCGAACA
>JBJKOV010000221.1:0-10176 GCA_046707105.1 Thermodesulfovibrionales bacterium | reverse complement strand
ACGGTCTTGCCGTTATCGTTCACCATCAGCGCGCTTATCTTCCTGGCGTTCATCGATCTGACCGCATCCTCTACCGTATAGTGAGCGTCGACGGAAACCACATCTTTCCCCTTAGTCGCCAACAATTCTTTTACTTTCATACCCCACCTCCAGGTTCCCTTCCGGGCCTCGCAATGAATGAAGAATTCCCCGGTGTCCCGGGTAAAACATGATACCATACTTTAAAACTGCTTGCCACCTCCTGCGGGTGCATATTCAACCCACCGCACATCCACGAATAATGAGGACTAAGGCAGGCTGCTCAAGCCGTTCTTCATCTTCCAGAGGAAATATTTTTCAAATGCGAGCTTCGCCCATCGAAACCGCCTCCCTTCCTCGAATACCGACTCCTGTCTGGGGGGAAGGACCGGGTCCGCCTTCATATAGGCCGCCGTAGTTCCCATATCCATGATACATTGGACCCCCATGGGCTCTTCTTCCGGGAGTGCATAGCCGACCGTATCTGACGCAATGGTCATCGACGCAGTCCGTGCCATCTTTACGGTCATATGCCCGGTCTTGGGAACCCCCGTCGGAACAGGTGTCTGCTCCGGCGGCGCTATCGCCACTGCAACACCGACCGCAAAGATGTTCCTGTACTTTGCATGCCTGTATCTGCCGTCAACGGGGATAAATCCCCTCGCATTCCCGAGGTGAGCCACGGCGGGGACCCCCTTCATCGACGGACCGAACATCGAAAGCCTGAAGGGGATCTTCGTGCCTTCCTTCAACTTCATCTCCGCTGGTGTAAACTCCTCGACTGCGGCGTTCGCGATGACCTTGATGTCCCTTTTTGCAAACTCGTCCTCCATCATCCTCCTTGAATTCCTCAAGCCGCCTATGCCGAAATGTCCGATATAGGGTTCCGACGTCACGAAGACCATCGGGACCTTGTGCCGCATCTTCCGCTCCCGGAGGGCCGCGTCGACCTCAAAGGCGTATTCATACGGAGGGCCCAGGCAGCTGGCCCCCTGGACCGAGCCGGTGACCAGAGGTCCAGGCTCTTCGAGAAACCTTTCCCACGCCTTTTGCGCCCTCTCTGCCTGTTCGAGAGTAAAGATGCATTCCGTATGGCCCTTTTCCGGCCCAAGGCCGGGGACCTCTTCAAACGCAAGGTAGGGACCGGTCGCTATTACCAGATAGTCGTAATGCATCTCCGTTCTTTCGGTGATGACCTTGGATGAATCGGCATCAACGCCTTTTGCCTTTTCGTGAAGAAAAGATATGCCCTTCCTCTCCAGGATGGGCCTTACGGGTAAGGCTATATCGCCGGCCTTTCTCCACCCCATCGAAAGCCAGGGGAGGGAGGGTACGAAAACAAATTTGTCGTCCTCGGATATTACCGTAACGTCAGACTTTTTCCCCAAGAGCCTTTTAAGGTCGAGCGCGGCGGTGAGACCGCCGAAAGAGCCTCCCAGGACCAGAATCTTTGCCATGTCAGCCTCCCCTTTTACGGTTAAAACATGCCCAATACCTTGTCGCTGTCCGCCATCAGATCGACAAGGCCTTCATAGCCGATGTCTGTTATATTTTTATCGGCATCAGCCGGCTTCAGGCCCCTCAATCTCCTGTCATCTTCGAGCACGTATGCCGCACGATGAAACCCCAGTCCTTCCAGTCTCCGCCCCTGGAGAAAGTAAACCGCGTTCTGCAGAAGAACAATGTCGGCTGACGTGTCTCGCGCAATCCTGACTCCCCTCTGTCCTTCAGGTGTGTCCGGGGCGCTTTTGATAATCACAATCATACATCCTCCTCACGAGCGAAATTAGAAAATCATGGTGGTGTCCGACTCTTTAATAGCCTGGGCTATCGTCGAGTCATCGGCGATTACGATCCCTTCCACCAAGTCAGCTGCAGAGAGACCGGCCTCTTCCAGCGAGGCTTTGTCTGCGAATATGGCAACGCCCATATCCAGACAGTCTCTTATTCCTTCTTCAGCGCTGAGATAAGCCGTGCCGGAGACGTCCTGGCCCGTTCGGGCAGACTGCACTCCTCCGTCCGTCAGGATGAGCTTTACATCAATACCTTCGGCTGTCCCGCCGAGTGCGTGCCTTATGGCCTCGGCGGCTTCGACTGATCCGTAGGGCGGTCTTCTCAAGATTATGCTGATGCCTCCCATCGCATCCTCCTATATCCCGAAATTCAGAAATATCGGTTTTGACCTGATCACGGTCAAGAGACCCTTCAGTGAGCTCATCTCTCCGCCCTCGATGGAGTCTTCAGCCGCAAGACCGCGGCCCTGCATGCAGCCCGTTCATATGTCGACCTTGAGACCTCTTTCGACAAGGTCTTCCACCGCGGCAAGAGACTTGGGCACCTGGCCTTTCACTATCGAAAAAACCCCGTCTCCAGATGCGATAAGCCTCACTTTATGTCCTTTTTTAAGGGCTGCGTCTGCAAGCATAGTGATGGTATGGGTGTTTTCGAAGCTGTACGGGGTCGTAGATAAGAATAATGCTATCTCTATCTCTTTCTTCATGTCCTGCCCTCCCGGGGTAAAATGTGATATGCCATTTTTTCCTATCTCCCTTTAAAAAGAACGGTACTTCGAGTCTTGATCAATTCCTTCTGTCTCCGGGATATTTTCCCCTCCTGGTTACCGGGCAGCACGCCGGGGCCGGAAGGTCCTCCTCATAATTCTTTCTTAGCAATTCCAGAAGGTCGGGGATGAAAGGCTCCTTGAGAAAATAGCAGCGGAGTCGCCCGTCGATATAATAATCGATCAGGTCATGACGCCGGAGCAGGGAAAGATGCTGAGAAATATTGGGCTGCCTGATTTCGAAGAACTCCTCCAGGTCGCTGACACACTTCACCCCTTTACTGAGTTCTTCGAGTATCTGTATCCTCACGGGGTGGGCTATGACCTTCAGGACCTCTATTTTGCCGGGTTGAGAGATCATCGAAGCAGAACCTCCTATTCAAATATTAGAATGTTTGAATAAGAGTACTACAATCCGGCGTGGTTGTCAAACCAATATATGAGGGGCTTCCGCTACCTCCAGCCGGGGCAATTAATAAATTTATGGAGGTCGTGACTCACATCAATATGTCTCAGCCCTCAGCTCTCTGCGCTCAGACCCGGCCCGCTACTTGAAAAACCCCTTGAGCAGGTCCTCGGGCGAAGTGCTTTTCTCCGGTGTGCCGGCGGGCTGCTGTTCCTTCTTCTTGCCGCCTGACAGCGCCTTGAATATCTCCTCTTCCGCCTTCTTCTTGATAGTCTGGGTCGCTTTCCTGCCGATCGCCTGGGTGTCGACTCCATAGGACGGCCTGCCGACCGTTCCGCTCAATTTCAGGGGAATTGTGGTCCACCCCTTCTCTTCGGAGAGGAACTGCGAGATCCCTGACTGGCCAAGCAGACTGGGTGAGAGTTTGTCCGAGACCTTCACCAGGATGCCCATATTAAGTCTCTGGTCCATGCCGATGGTTCCGGTTTCGTCCATTGCCAGGTCTTTACTTGCGATGACGCTCTTAAGGTTTATAACCCCGCCTGATATGGTAAATGAGCCTTCGGCTTTGTCCATTGGTATCTCCTTCAGGTTCTGGAGGCCCAGGAGCGCCAGCAGGCCGTCGGAAACCGGGGCGTTTTTTATCTCACCGTTTTTCACGCTGAACGTGCCTTTCCCTTTCAGGTTGCGCTTGATCGTCTCACTCACAGATCCGGCGCCGCTGATCTCGGCACGGGCCGACAGGCTCCCAAAAAGCATACCCTTCGCCTTCGGAGCGAAAGCGGCGGTAATATCTTCGAGCTTGACTCCGTTCGTCCCGGCATCCAGGGTGTAAGCCATACCCCTCTTCGAAAGGTCCACTGTGCTCTGCGCCCTGAAGCTGCCGCTCAGGGTGTCGCCGGTGAGCGATGCAAGGGTGAAGATATTATTGCGGAATGTGTAGCGTGCCTTCAGCTGACGCACAGTTACGCCTTTAAACAGCATCTTCGAGATCGCCACATCCCCCCCGGCTGTTATCTTCGTCTTCAGCGGCTCGAACTCCTTTTCTTCCTTCTTTCGTCCCTCCGGAGCCTGGGCAGGGGCTGCCCCGGCTCCACCCTTCCCGACAGGAGGCATAATGCTGTCGAGATTGAGCATGGCGCTCGTAACATCAATGCGGATATCGGGGGTCGTCGCATAATTCGCTATCCGGCCGCTGATGTCCGCCGAACTGCCGCCCGCCACCAGTTTGAGCTCCTTGAACACGATCTGTTCGGGTGTGAGAGTCACTGCACCGCTGAAGACGGGTTTCATGTCCTTTACCTGCACCGCGACGTTGTCGAGCTTTATCTCGCCGCTATAGACCGGCTTCGTGTCCTTGACCGCCTTCTGTTCGGCGGACACCTTCACCGACAGGGCGCCGTTGATCGCTATACCCGAAGGGAGCAAACCCGCAGCCGACTTCTGGACATCGGCAAGGTTTACTGACGGCGCGTTCACCTCTACGGTGTAGGAAAGGGGATCGCCGTAATTCACCGTGCCCTTCATCGTGGCAGGCACCCCCAACGCCGTCACCGAGGCTTCACTGATTTCCAGTTTCTTTTCGGCAAGGTTCACCTCCGTGCTGTACTGCAGTGAAACCGGGATATTCGCGACCGGTTTGGGCCGGTCTTTCAGCACGAGCTGAAGGATCTCGATCTTTGTTTGCCCGGAGGAGGCGATCACGTCCCTGGACCGCCCCTCGATCGACATGTCCGCATCGAGGCCAATCAGGGCCCTTTTCACCGCGCCGGAGGGATCGGAGTATTCAAGCCGCGCCCCGTCGATACGGAGCGACCGGACGCTGAGACTCACCGGGAGGCCGGAAGTTGCACCCTTCGTCCTCTCCTCAGGAGCGGCGGCTCCCTTCGGCCGCATGATATCGGAAAAATTGAAAGAACCGTCGTCGTTCTTCCTGACCACGATACTGGGCGATTCGATCCCCAGCCGGTCGATGACCAGTTTTCGGGAAAGGAGAGGCAGGAGCTGATACTTAAGCACGAAGGCGTCGGCCTTCACAAAATCCGAAGCGGAATCCTTTTCCTTGATCTCGAAATCCTTCACGGATATGCCGCTGAAGATGCTTACCGATATGGCGCCGAGCGAGACTTTCCTGTGGAGAGAGGACTCCGCAGTTTCGGTGATGAGGCCGCGTATGCGCGAATCCGTCAGATAGGATTTGACGAAAATCGTGAGGCCTGTGATAACCACAAGAACTGCAACAGCGATGATCCCGATTATTTTGAACCCCTTTTTCACTGGAGTGCCTCCTTTCAAGTCCCAGCCTGCCGGTATGCAGAGTGTTGTCCTGTCAGCTTTCTTATGTCAGAGTTGTCTGTGATTAAAGTCTATGACATAAATAGGATGGTTACAACGGTAACATTCAGAAATTTAGCCCATGGCCCATGGCCCGGACGCCCGACTCGTTGACATTTTCCCTCCATCTGGTAAGCTTCTATATTATGGAAATCCGAACAGAAAGGAGAGAAATCTGATGGACCTGAAACTCAACAATCTGGAAGCAGTTGCGGTAATGAACGCTCTCAACCGCTACGTGAAGGACCTTGAGAAGATGGGAGAGGAAAAGGGGGTCAACATAGAGCGGAAGACCGTTAAAGACCTTCTCCTTCGCATGGAAGACATGCCGCCGGGCGAGGTTCAATAGAAACCGACAAGAATCTGCTTAACCTGTATCGGGCGGCTGAAAAGACCACTCCTTACAAACTGACATGAAAAAGCGCATTTACCGCAGAGACGAGTGCCCGCTGCGTCTCTGCGGTAGAAATATCTCACTATCGGGATTCCGGTCATCCAGCTGCTGCACGTTGTGACGCCAACTCACGTCCACGCAAATTGTCCGGCAGTCATCCCTGAGCCATTAATGTTATAATAAATCACACTTTTCTGAAGAGGATCTGAATGAAGGCATGCTATTTTTGCAATGAGACGGAAGATCTCAGCTCCTGGGAACATCCGGAAAACGGTACGGAATATGTCTTCTGTGCCGGATGCATGAGGACGGTAGTAGGCGTCTGCGCCGAATGCGGGGCCGTTCTCAGCAAGTTGGACCCGATCGGCATCACCGGTGAAGGAAAGAGGATCTGCTACAAGTGCAGCGCGGCCCATGATATGGCCGAAGACGACTTCTGAGGGGCCCGGGGCCGTGTACGTAATCATGCGCAGAGAGAGGAACCGACATGTCAGGGATAAGTGAAGAGGAAAAATTCCAGCAGATCGAAACCTCCTTCCAGATAGACGACATCTACCTGCGGAGTCTGGATCGCCTGAGGGAAGATCTGACAGGACAGGGCATCGACATCGACAACGGCGAGGGCAGGAAGATCTTCATACGTGAAGTCCGCAGGCTGAACGAGAGTTTCTACAATAAAGGGTAGTAATTTCGTGACCGATGAACTGCAATAAACCCGTTTTTATCGACATCGGCCGCACTGTGGCGGAAGAGGGCGGAGAGAGGCCCGGATTGCCGTACAGTCTCACCGATTATCTGACCGGTACTGAGATACCTTTTTCGAACAGGGACAATATACGGCAAAAAATACTGAGGTTCCTCATCGAAGAAAGAGGGTACCTGAAGTCTGACATAGAGGTGGACAGGGAGATACTCTTTGAGGCGGACGGCGGGAAATTCCGGTCGCTGGTCGACATCGCCATTGTCATCGACGGCAATACTCTGATGGTATGGAAGTGCGCTTCGGGTTCTATGGTATCGCGTGAGAGGCAGATCATAGCCGCCGCTAGATTACTCGAAGACCATGTCGTGCCGTTTTCAGTCGTCACGAACGGGCAGGATATTGAAGTTCTTGACTCGTGCTCCGAAAAGATAACCGGCAGCGGTTTCAAGGCAGTGCCCTTCCGTGGGGATCTTCTGAAAGACTCTGAAGACCTTCCGAGCAGGAAGATGAAGAACGGAAAGATCATTTATGAACAGAGGATACTCTCCACCTACGATTCGATAGCCTGTCCCTCAAGTTGCAGACCGAATAGCCCGTCCTGACGCTGTCGGGAAGAATCTCCAGAAAAATCAAAGGGATAACTGCTATAATAGCGGTACCCGGGATCTGCGGTTCACTCTCTTATTGGGAAGGAAGACCTTAAGACCGATGAATATCACCGTCAGTCAATTTATCATCAGGTATCTTGGGAGGCTGGGAGTCGATTGTGTCTTCGGCATCCCGGGTGCGCATATCCTGCCGGTTTTTGACGCCCTTTACGAATCCCCGATAAAAACCATCCTTGCCAAGCACGAGCAAGGGGCCTCTTTTATGGCAGGGGGGTATGCCAGACAATCAGGCAGGACAGGGGTCTGCATCGCAACCGCCGGTCCGGGTGCGACGAACCTTGTCACCGGTCTTGCAAACGCCTATCTGGACCGCCTCCCCGTCTTTGCCATTACCGGTGAAACGCCTACATACTCATTCGGCAAGGGAGCCCTCCAGGAGAGTTCTGGAGAAGGGTTCTGCATCAATCAGTCCGATATTTTCAGAGGGGTCACGCGTTATAACGGCGTAGTCCACCGTACCGACTACATGTTGAACCTGTTCAGAAATATCACCGGCATTCTCCTTTCTGAAAATCCAGGTCCTGTCCTCCTGAGCTTCCCGTATAACGTGCTGAAGGAGACCGTCGACGAAACACTGCTCGACAGCATCAGCTTCGCCCGCAACCATGGGGGCTCTGCCGCGGGCCCCGTACCGGTAAAGGAAGTCCTCTCGATGCTGAAAAGGGCTCAGAGACCGGTCGTGGTCGCCGGATACGGCAGCGTACTTGCGGGCGCGGAAGACTCTATCGCACGTTTTTGTCATGATACGAAGACACCACTTGCGACGAGCCTCAAGGCGAGGGGCGTAGTCCCGGAGTCAGAGGGACTGTCGCTTGGCATACTGGGTATTACGTCACACGAGGCGGCTTTCCGTTACATCTCGGAAAAGGCGGACCTCGTATTTATAGCCGGTGCGAGCTTCGGGGAAAGAACGAGCTATAACTGGAACAGCGGGCTGCTGGCCGGGAAGAAGATAGTGCAGATAGACAACGATGAGTCCCAGCTGAACAAGGTATTCTCCGCCGACATGGCGCTCAAATGCGACGTAAAGACTTTCTTCGACAGCCTCCTGGGGGCGCTCTCTTCAAACGGTTTCGTCCGCAAGGATACGGAGGCGGTGGAGGACTATAAAGCGAGGTATACGAACCACGACATCAAGGATAACGAATTCCTCCTTGTGAGCCGCTTTCTCAGGAACCTCAACGAACTCTTCAAAGACGGTGATATGTCGATATTCGACGACAACATCATATACATGCAGAGGTTCTGCAGCGTGGCGAAGAGCCGGAGCTATTTTCCCAACTCCGGCATTTCATCTCTGGGCCACGCGATACCGGCTGCCATAGGCGCTAAATTCGCCACTGAAAAACCTGTCATTGCAATCCTGGGAGACGGGGGGTTCCAGATGTGCTGCATGGAAATCATGACGGCCGTGAGCCATGACATCCCCCTTACAGTAATCCTTCTCAATAACTCCACCCTCGGCCTGGTAAGAAAAAACCAGTTCTACAACTACTCGGGACGGTTTATCGCGAGTGAATTCGTAAACCCCGATTACGCGAAGCTGGCCGAGTCTTTCGGCATCAGCTATTTCAAGGTGGCGTCGGAGGCCGATGCGGACATGGTTTTGCAGAAAGTCGATTTCGTGCGTTCTATCAACCTCATCGAATTGATCCTGAATAAAGATGAGTTCCCCAGATATTCATCCGGCCGCTGACAGCTTCCCCTATCTTCTCCGTTTCTTCGATCTTTTCAACACCGGTCTGTCATTAGAGGAAGAAGCTCATTCGATCAACTCCGGCACCGGACCCGTCGACCGCGAACGGCTGAAGTCACTCTATGAAAAATCCCTGTTGTTTCTGGAAAATGAGGCGGCGGAGCTCGATTTCAGGGACGACCTGCTGGAGCTGCAAAGGGGACTTTATAAGGAGCTTGAATCCCTCTGTTCCCTCGATCGTCCTGATTCCAGGCATCACTTTTTTATCGTTGTCCCTGTTGCCGACAGGCCTTCGATGCTGCTGAACTGTGTGGAAAGCCTGATCGGACAGTGCGAGGATTTCATGTACGGGGGAACTACCGTGGATAGCGACGGCAACCGTGTCTTCAGGAAGGTAAGTCTTTTCCTTATCGACGACAGCGCCGATGAGGGCAACCGGGCGCGGATCAGTGAAATAGCGTCCGAGGCCGACCGCAGGGGAATCAGGTCCTGCTACGTCGGCATAGACGAACAGGCGGACCTCTTGAGACATATAGGCCTGTTTGCCGGGGAGGCGTCTTCGCGATTGACGGGCAGCCCGGGAAATCCACCGTCCGGACACAAAGGCGCCTCGGTTACGAGAAACCTCGCGTACCTCTATCTCAATTCTTTTCTCGGCAGGCAGAGCAAAGTCGAGAAGGTTCTCATTTATTTTCTCGACAGCGACGAGGAGTTCGGCGTCAGGGTTCAAAAGAACGGGGCCGGCGCGGACATCCGGTTCATCAACTATTTCTACTGGCTCGACAGGATATTCAGTACAACCGGCATACAGGTTCTTACCGGAAAGGTCGTCGGCGACCCCCCGGTTTCTTCCTCTGTCATGATCAATACTTTCCTCGATGATGTTCTGCTTTTTCTTGAAACGGTTTCGACTGCGGGGCCGGATGAGGCATGCCCCTTTCACCATGGTAGGAGATCCGGTCCCTTTTCGGCCGAATACCACGACATGGTGGAACTCTTCGGTTACCGACGGCCCGGGGCCCTGGGCTATAATTGCCCGCTGTCGGGAGACCATACCTCGGAGGATTGTTTCCGCGCCTTTTCGCTGGGGGTACGTGATTTTTTTCATGGTCTTCACCCGACGAGGGTGCAGTTCTATCGTCATTCCGGCAGCGTCGCGAAAACGGAGGCCGCAAGGACCGTCTACACGGGAAACTATGTCTTTACCCCGGAAGCCCTGAAATACTTCATCCCCTTTGCGGACCTTAAGCTCAGGATGGCAGGCCCTGCGCTGGGACGTATTCTCAGGGCCGGCATCGGGGAAAGATTCGCATCTGTCAACATGCCGTTGCTTCACCTCAGGACAAGCCCGGACAGCTCCAGGGTCTACAGAAGCGGTATTTCCGGCGCCGGGGAAT
>JBJKOV010000220.1:0-6361 GCA_046707105.1 Thermodesulfovibrionales bacterium | reverse complement strand
CCTCCATAGAGAGACAAAAGATCCTACAATCCAAAAGCTTATCCTTTGCAGATTTCCATCCCGGCACGTTGCAATCAAGTTCATCATCAAAAGAGCCCGGGTCACTGAAGTATATGCGCCTTTTGGCGATCAATTCTCTACGATATTCATCGGTTGAGGTGCCATTCAATGGAACGTAGTGATACAAATTCATAATATTTCTTCTCCCTGGGTAAACATTACTACACGCTGAATGTACTTTGTGGTCCCATGATTGAAATAATAGCAGATAAACTTGAACAATTTCACGAAGGCTCTCTCTAAGACGCGCGGCTGAATGAATTAAGAATCCCGCCCGGAACGGCCAATTCGTATTTCCTGCTACGTTGTGCTCTATCTTGATTACTATCCATCTTTGCTGGAAAGCCGTGCTTTTTTATCGGCACTTTCAGATACGCACGGATAAGTGTTGCCTAGAAGTGTATCCTGTACTTCCCTGCGCACCTTGAGTCTCCTGTATGCGAAAAGAAGGACTACGAACGAGGAAACCAGAGGAATTCCGATATAGTGACTCTCATAACCCTTTTCTCCAAGCATGATAGCCATGATCCCACATAATACCCAAGTAATTCCAAAGGCACTCAACAAATATTTCTTTGGCAGCCTCATGTGGCGAATTTTCGTAAAGCAACCGTAAATTATAAGAAAGATTATGGCGACGCCGGCCAAAGGGTATGTAAGACCAAAGATAAGAAAATCCATAGTATGATCCCCTTTAAGGGCAATGTAACACGTTACTAAATAGAAGTCAAAGGGATTATATGAAATTTTCGCTGCACCCTATTATTCCGCTAACTTCATGAGCGCATCAAAGAATCTACGCCCATTAAGAGCTGTAAAGCCCAAGCCTCCCCATTTCCACTTAATACCCATAGACCTATATTCAGCCTTTGCCCATCGGCGAAAGAGCCGCAGGGACCGCGAGGCGACGCCATACGGCACTATTTTCTTGAACTCCTCGTACTCCACAATACCCCGCTTAACTCCCCAGAACCTCCCCACGTCCTCGAATCCTTCAGGGACTTCCGTTTCTTTATCGTCGGCCATGTAATTGACCATGTAATTGATCATCTTCCCCACATTCTTTATTTTGTCAACGTGAGTACCGGCTTTAAGGTGCCGCGGATCTCCGGAGCCTACGATTTCAAACCAGCGCCGGGCAAGCCATTTGTAATCAATGGGCCTGTCTGTCAAGAAATGCACATGAGGCGCTTTTCTTTTCTGGAACCCGAGCCGCCACGTCCATGCTATACCTGGGGATTCCTTTTCAAGCGATTCCTTCAAAAGTTTTATATCACGCTTGACCTTCTTTCCGTTCATAGGAAAATCTGCAGGATATCCAACTTCCATTTCATGAGACCAGATTTTCTTGGTATTGCGGAGTAGAAAACGATACCGGCGCTTTGACTTCTCGCTATAGCCCTTAATGGTTCCGCGCTTCACGGAGGCTTCGTCCTTTTGAAGTGGCTCCTTCAAAGACTTCATGTCATTCTTAACTTTTTCCCGACGCGTCAGCCCTTCATAACATTCAGTCGCTAGACGAAAAGTAAAACGAAGGTCATTTGAATAAGCCCTCGATGTCAACTCAACAGGAGCTTCGCGGGGAGGACGACGATACCAACTCTTGACAGTACCCGATGGTTCAGTTACTATTTCCATACAAGGTACACTTTTTTTGAGTGTAGGGATAAAGCAGCGGCAACTGCCTTATCCCTTTTTTATTGCTTTCGGTTCGTCGAACGGATGGGAAAGGTGTTTCTAGTGTAGGAAGATAGGCTAAAGAGCTACGACAACACGGGTTCGATTCCCGTTGGGACCGCCATTACCGGTGCCTTGCCGTGCAACTGCAAGGCTTATCGTCTTCCCCCTCCGACCGACAGTTCTTCCAGCCGGGACCTTACCCTCGCATCGGAGGGGTCTAGGCTGAGCGCGAGTAAGTAGGACTTAGGGGACGTTGATGAATTAGTTGACTCGTTTTAAGAGGCCGGACATAATGGGGCATGCCACGACAGGCGAGACTTGACTTCCCCGGCACGTTGCACCATGTGATATGCAGGGGGATAGAGAAGAGGAAGATAGTCGCTGACGACAAAGACAGAGACCAGTTTGTCGAGCGCATGGGGATAATCATACAGAAGACAGGGACATCGGTCTATGCCTGCTGAGGAAATGACAAGTTCACTAATTCATCAACGTCCCGCCCTCCGTCCGCCCGAAGAAAACGCTTTACTGCTACGCTAATCTTGGCGCGGACCGCATCGCGCTCCGTCCAGTCCACCGTCACATTATTCCTGATCGTCGCGTCAAGTTCCCTTGCAATCTTCTTGAAGGTAGGCTCACCAAGGACCTTGACAGCGCTGTCATTCACCTCCAAGGCGTCATAGAAAGCGACCTCGTCGTCAGAAAGGCCAAGGTCCTCACCACGTCTGCTTGCCTCACTCATGTCCTTTGCCAGTGAGATTAGTTCCTCGGTGACACTACTGTTGGAACTATATGGCGGAAGAACTGGTAAAGCTGGCTGGGTCATGCCGAAATGATCCTTGACCGGCTACTTACATATGATTTAGCATATGCAATATGAACCGGAAGACGGCAGACTATCCATCTCTGATTAAAGAAGTCCGTAGACAGCTCGGCTTGAGCCAGGAAGACCTCGCACGAAACTTAGGCGTCAGCCTTGCAACGGTCAACAGGTGGGAAAACGGGATCTCGAAGCCATCGAAACTTGCAACAGCCCAGTTCGAAGTCTTTTGTGAGAAGATGACCGAACAGGGGAGTCTGAAATTGTCGCCCCGGTTTATGATGAGGAATCTCTCATGAGCACTGACCTGACTTTTTTCACCAACGAGCCTGACGCAACCCTGCTTGACCGATTCAGGAAAACCCTGAAAGACGTTATACAATTCGATATCCTCGTCGGCTATTTCCGGACGAGCGGCTTTTTTCACCTCTATGATTCGTTTGAGCCCATAGAGAAGATAAGGATTCTTGTCGGCATAAATGTTGACAGGTCGACATTTGAAATAATAGAGTCGGCAAAATCTCAAAAGAAATTCGATTTCGAATCGCACAAACGTACAAAGGAAGTATTCTCCGAAGCTTTGGCCTCCGAAATGGAGTATTCAGAGGACACATATGATACTGAAACAGGAGTAAGAAAGTTCATAGAGTTCTTGGAGTCGGGCAAGATCGAGATGAAGGCTTATCCGAGCTCAAGAATACACGCCAAGGTCTATATAAGCAGGTTTTCGGAAGACGACCGGGACTATGGAAGGGTTATTACCGGCTCCAGCAATTTTTCTGAATCCGGTCTCATTGAGAATCTCGAATTCAATGTCGAGCTGAAGAATAGCGCCGACGTCAAATATGCCCTCGAAAAGTTCGAAGCTCTATGGAAAGATGCTGTGGACATCTCCACGGACTTTGTCGAAACGATCAATACAAGGACATGGCTTAACGATCATATTACCCCCTATGACCTTTACCTGAAATTCCTTTATGAATATCTCAAGGAAGATATCAATATGGATGAGGATTTTGAGAGCTATCTGCCGGAGGGTTTCCTTGATCTGAAATACCAGAAACAGGCAGTAGTTTCGGCGAAGAAGATCCTTGACGCCTATAACGGGGTCTTTTTATCGGACGTTGTGGGCCTCGGAAAGACCTATATATCGGCGCTCCTTGCTCAACAACTTCCTGGGAAAATTCTGGTTATCTGTCCGCCTGTCTTGCAAGACTACTGGCACGATACATTTTTTGAGTTTGGGATCAGAGGTTACAAGGTTGAATCTCTTGGAAAGCTCGAACAGATCATAAAAAGCGGTGCCGACCGGTTTGACTACATCTTTATTGATGAGGCGCACCGTTTCAGAAATGAAGTTACCTTGGGCTATGAGAAGCTCCATGAAATTTGTTTCGGAAAGAAGGTCATTCTTGTTTCTGCAACGCCGCTGAATAACACAATTGACGACATCTACAGTCAACTGAAGCTCTTCCAAATCCCGAAAAAGAGCACTATTCCCGGAGTCCAGAATCTCGAAAGATTCTTCGGGTCATTAAAAAAGAGGATGGGCAAATACGAGAAGAGCGATCCCGAATATATCGACACGGTAAAGCAGGTCTCAAAGGAAGTGAGAGACAAAATCCTTAAGTTCGTAATGGTACGCAGGACGCGAACAGAGGTCATAAAGTATTTCAGCGAAGACATGGATAAGCAGGGCGTTTCTTTCCCCGAGTTGGACGATCCTAAACGCATTATCTATACCTTTGATGAAAAGACCGAGAAGGTTTTCAACACGACGATAGGGCTGTTGAAAGAGTTCTCATATTCAAGGTATACACCTCTCCTTTATATGAAAACCCCGGTCTCTGAATTCGAGCTTCAGTCTCAGCGAAATGTCGGAGGCTTCATGAAAGGCATCCTCGTAAAGCGGCTTGAGAGCAGTTTCCATGCTTTTAAAAACACCCTCAGACGGTTTGTCGATTCCTATACGAGATTCATCGATATGTATAACAAGGGCACGGTGTATATCAGCAAGAAGGTGAACGTATATGATTTCCTTGACGCTGATAACGAAGAGGAGCTGCTGAAGCTGGTTGAACTCGACAAAGTGCAGAAATATGACTCCTCGGAGTTTACCGAGGCATTTCTTGTGAATCTCAGGAAAGACCTCGCTCTACTTGAGGATATTCATAAGCTCTGGATCGACATAAAGGAAGACCCCAAGCTCGATCAATTCATAAAGGAACTGAAAGACAACGTCATCCTGAAGGAGAATAAAATCATAGTATTCACTGAATCCAAAGAAACAGGTGAATACCTCTTCAAGAAGATAGACAAGTATTTGCCTTCAAGAGTTCTTTTTTATTCGAGCGCGGGAGGGTTACACGGTTCCGAGCAAAAGAGTATCCCGGTCGCCCGCGATCTTATAAAGGAAAACTTTGACCCGAAGAATAAACCTCAGAAAGATGATATCATCATCCTGATCACAACCGACATTCTTGCAGAGGGGATCAACCTCCATCGCTCAAATACGGTCATTAATTACGATTTGCCCTGGAATCCAACAAAGGTTCTGCAGCGGGTCGGTAGGGTCAATCGTGTCGGAACCAAACATAACACTGTGAACATTTTCAATTTCTTCCCGACAGCGCAGTCCGACATTCACCTGGGGCTGGAAGCCAACATAAAGGCCAAGATACAGGCCTTCCATGATACCCTTGGCGAAGATGCGAGATACCTTACCGAAGAAGAAGAGGTCTCCGGCCATGAGCTGTTCGGTGATTTTATTTACAAGAGACTTAATGACAGGAAGACATTTCAGGGAGAAGATGAAGGAGAGCGGTCCGAACTCGAATATCTGCAACTTCTCCGGAATTTGCGCGATAAGAACCCCTCGCTATTCGAGAGGATAAAACGGCTACCGAAGAAGGCACGCTCTTGCCGGGACACTGAGAAGAAGAATGATGACAGCCTTGTCACCTTTTTCAGAAGAGGCAAGTTGAAGAAGTTCTTTCTCGCCGAGGGCAAGGCATCAGGAGAACTGTCTTTTTTCGAAGCGGTGGATCTCTTCAGGTGCGAACCGGAAACGCCCAAACTGCCTATTCCGAAAGCTTTCTATCCATTTCTCGACCTCAACAAGGCAGCCTTTGACCAGGCCACATCCGAGGAAACAATCGAAAAAGGCCATACCAGCGGCAGCTCGAATGAAAGCTACGTAATCAAGCGACTGAAAACTAAAGAGATGCAGCGTTTCCCCGGATTTACCGAGGAGGATGAGGATTTCTTGAGGTCGGTTTTGAAGGCTTTTGAAAATGGAGTCATACCGAAGAACACCAGTAAGCGCTTGAAAAATGAGCTCGAAAAAGAGATCAACCCTCTCAAGGTTCTTGCTATCTTAAGAAAGAATCTTCCTCCCGCCATTTTGTCCGCCGCCCCCACCGGGCGGCAAGCCGCGCTTGATAAGAGAGAAGTAATATTGTCTGAATATCTGTCAACAAAGGGCCATTGAGATGGATCGAAAGGACGCCGTCAGGTTAATACAGGAGACATTCAACAATCCCTTTGATGAAGACAGGTTCAGATTCTTCGCGAAGAACCTTCTAAACGATCTCGATGAAACAAAGGCCTTCGCTTATCACGGCCCCTATATATCTGACGCTTTTAAAGACCACGTCAGACAGTACAATCGGGTCGGAAAATATACCGACCCCGAAGGGTCCGAGCTTGACGCCCTCGTTGTCTACCTGAAGAAAGAAACCTCTCTTGGACGTGCTCGCACAATGCAGAGAAACTTTGTGGCCCATTATCTCAAGAATCGCG
>JBJKOV010000219.1:0-3684 GCA_046707105.1 Thermodesulfovibrionales bacterium | reverse complement strand
TGATAGTGATGCCTGATGCCCCTGGTATCTACTTTGCTCCTGATGTTGGTGTAGACCTCTTTTTCTGGAATGGCTGGTGGTGGCGCCCGTGGAGAGGTCATTGGTATCGCTCACGTCATTATGATAGGGGCTGGGGTTACTATAGTCGTGGTGTCCCGCGCTTCTATGGGCATGTAAACCAGGGGTGGAGGGGATATTACAGGAGTCACAGGTGGAATGGTCGCCCTTGGAACTACCGACGCATCCCGCACCGACACTTTGAACGGCGTCGCTAATTAAAATGGCGACAGAGTAGTGATTGTTCCTGTAAAGAATGTGATGATTCTAAGGGCAGCCGGTATCGCGAGTACCGGTTGCGGGCAGAATTGTTTCAAGTCACCGAGACAGGTGAAACGAAACGAAAGCGATGGGCCTTATTCGACAAGACGAGCTTACTTTGTCTATATTTTCATCTTCGTCACACTCGTGATGTTCTACGATGTGATCCTCGGGTGGAAAATATCGCTCAGAGAATTACCCGCTCAGAACTCTGCAGGCGCATCCACAGGATCGAATGTATTTACTATTTTGAGGACGGATTCCGTCGAAAAGAAGGCCCTTCCGTAAGTTCGTTGTAATTGCCGCACCGTCCTGTGTCCTGGACAGTTTTCTGTCCGCCCCCGCAACATGCACGATTCTGCCATTCACTATATCATGAAGCAATCCCTTCTATCGGATTTTACCGAAAAAACGCTTTTGTTACGCAATTTTATCCAGACATTGCCTCCCTTCGCGAGTCATCGTTAATGCCCCACGGTAAACTCGGTAACCCAGAGATAGTATTTCGTAAGGCTCTGGTCTCCCTCCGGCATCACGAGTACTCCCAGTAGATATGTCCCCGACGGAAGGCTCGAAACCGCTATGGTACCGAAGAGGCTTTCGTTGACCGGACCTGCCGAAGCTGGTATCCAGGGCGCAAGACCGGCAGAAACCGTTTGCAATTGGCCGGTGGACGTAAACTGGTAGATGTTGTTCGGATCGATCGACTGGTTATAGAGGAGAAAATAGACATCTACAGGTCCTTCAAACTGGTCCATAGCGACATTTATCGAGAGATTGGTGCCGGCTGTCGCAACATCACCAATACCAATTGGCTGTAACTGTGCAGGATTAGTGCCGAGAACGGGGGAGACTGTTGCGGGATTAATGAAGGTCTGGGGCATCGTTGGAAGCGGTATCGACGATGAAGCCGCGTTCACGGTAATCGTTCCCGTCATGCCCAGACTGCAATGGAATGAGCAGTGGTAAGGATAAGTTCCGGGCTGATCAAAGGTGAACTCAAAAGTCCCCCCGTTGGACAGGGTTCCCGAGTCCCAGACAACGCCAGTGGTATTATGGGTACAGCCGGCTCCGCTTGTCGTCGTATGGGGTGTGCCTGTAGGATTGGTCCATCGCACAGTGTCTCCCGCATTTATCGTTAGACTGGACGGAGAGAAGAAAAAATCCTGAGTCGACACATCGAAGGTCTGGGCCGCCGAAGACAGAGCGGGAACACAGACGATACACAGCATGACTGACAGAGATATGAACATTAATCTTTTCATGGTAACCCCCCTTGATTTTCGTAAGCGAATGTTTCTCTTCATATATCTCTTGCCGGAATTCTACTTCATGTTTTTCTCCTTTCTGTTCAGCCTCATGCTGGAGCACTGTTTAATGAAAACGGTGCCAGAACCGGCGCGGATCTGCCGTCATGACAGTTAGAACAGGGCGGACCTATCCCACCTGTCAGATCGACTCCATGGCAGTTTGTGCAGGCGACAACAAAGAGCTTTCCATACCCGCCATGAAAATGGACCGGATCGGCAACCTCCGACGACCAGCCTGCCGGATGCCCCATGCTCCCGTCAGGTCCGTAGTGACAGGCAAAGCAGCTGATTTTTGCTATCCCTCCGTCGAGACCGGTCCCGTGGCACTCCATGCAGAGTGATGTGTCGAAGACAAAACTCACAGTCGGAAGATCTCCCCCGGATATAGAGAGATAATCTGCTATGGCCTGTCGCTCCTCCGGTGCCAGGATGGCGTGGCCTCTCATGAGCGGGACAACACTTATACCGGTGTTAATCAGGTTTATCGTTTCACCGCGGATTCTGGGGCCGATCTTGCCTCCCGCATCGGCACCGTGACACGCAGCGCAGTGGCGGATAAATAGAAGACCGCCTGGAGGGCCCGCTACAACGTCCTTGATAATGGTGCCATGGAAGTCGTTTCTTCCGATAAAAAGGGGATTGACCCAGTTGGCCGGATGTCCGGAGGAGGGGACAAAAACCTTTCCAGCATCAGAACCGCTTCCGCAGCCCCCCAGAGTGACCAGGATAAAGAAAGCGAGTACCCGGCTCATCTGTGGCATCTCCTGCATAGTGCGTTGTTCTGTCTGCCGTGGCAGCGGAAACAGCTGGTTGGGTCGATCCTGCCGTCGATCCTGTGCTGGAAAAGGTAATCGCCCCTGTGCGGAAGCCAACGTTCTGGTGAACCCGAATATCGGTCGCTGGGTTTAAGCTCATTCTTGTATGCATGGCAGTCAGTACAAAAGGCATCTTTGTGGCAGGCGTTGCAGAGGCGGGAACTCTGCGAGGCATAGAACCTATGTATGGAGATCCAGTCGCTGCTATGATTGAAAACCTTGATAGGCTTCAGCGCCACCCCCGTTTCATCTGTGTGGCACTCTGTACAGCGCGGCTTTTCGGATAGCTCGATCGGGTGGGTTTCCGGAATTTTTACATCAGCGGCAGCAAGAAGCCTGGGGGATGCCAGCCCCGGAAGGACCAGACAGGACATCACGGCCGAGAAAAGGAGCAGTCTGTTCATACTTATCTCCTGATGTTATAGGCAAGTTTGAAAAGCATCATGGTGTCGCCCGTAAAGTCGGGATTCCTGCTGTAGTCTACGGAGAGTCCGGCTGTAAGTGTCTTGGTCAGCGGGTAGGAAACCGAGCCGCTGACGGAATAGGCGTTGCTCAATCCGGAAAAGGGCCTGTCATAGTGAAGGTTGATGGCATCGACTGAGACTGCCGTCCTCCGTAATACGGTCCTCGCGTAAACACGAAACTCCGTGTACCTTAGTTTCTCCGAATCGCCCTGCATGCGGTGAAACTCCATGCCCGAAGATATGCCGTAGACCGTGGCTATGACACCTCCCCCGTAATACACGGCGCTGCCCGCTTGTTTGTAAGAATAACCGGCTACGTCGGCGACGGCGGTCAGGTCACCGCTCCAGCCATATTCGACATGGCCCGCAGTCTTTGTGAGTTCCTCGTTCTTTCCGAGAAATTCAGGAGAAAAAACATTGAGAGTTCTTGCTGAAAAAGCGTCGTCATAACTCGTTTGAAGGAAGAGTCCTGTCACCGTCAGTTGGCTGGAGAGAAAATACCGGAGAGTGTAAGAATGCTCCATCCATCCGCCGGTATGCAGATTTATGAAAGAATGCCCCTGAAACTCCATCTGCTTCATCGGGAGCAGCCAGATGTCGAGTCCGGCCTCTTCCCTGTATCCGCCGTTGTCGTTGTTTTCTCTCAGATAGGAGATTCCCGCTTCGAGTTTCCGTGCAACCCGCTGAAAGACGCGTCCTCCGTAAATCAGATCCCCCTTCCTGGTGTCGAATTCCGTCTCGACGGGAACCCCGCTGAAGAGTGAAAAACCGGTATTC
>JBJKOV010000218.1:0-2022 GCA_046707105.1 Thermodesulfovibrionales bacterium | reverse complement strand
GATCTATGAGATACTGGGACCCATTAAAGATGTTATGCCCTGTAACAAATAGCTCCGCATCCACCTTGCTGCTGCTGTATACCTTCTTCCTCAGGTTGAGGTCCCAGACAAAGGCATTGTATTTCCCATTGTCGTCGGAAACTGCATTCCACCAGATATAATGTCCTTTCAGCAGGGCGGAGAAGGTTTTGTTGTCGTTATAGGCAACCCCGATGTCGTAGGTATATCTCGGCACTTCCTTCAGGACCTCTCCGGTATCGCGGTCTGTCGCGTCCGTAAATGCAAGTCCCGCGGAGAGGGACGTATGATAAAGGGGCGCAGTCCTGATCTCGACTTCGCACCCTTGCCTTCTCTGCTTACCTCCGTTTACCGTCGTGAAAGATCCGTCAGGGAACTGTTCACTGACAAGCGCGTCGTCTATGTCGTGCCTGAATAAGTCCGCCTTGACCCAGAAATATCTGCTTACAGCCGACTCAATCCCTGCCTGCATCGACACAACCTTCTCGACCCTGAGATCAGGATTGGGCAGGGAGAAAAAGCCCGTACCGAAGGTCGCGGAAAGAGGTGGAAGGTTGAAACCCCTTGAAACGAATCCACGCAGGAGAGTCCTGTCAAAGAGCTTGTAAGTCACCCCTAAACTCGGGCTCAGGAAATTGCCGTTCGTACTCGTATGGTCATACCTTATACCGGGCGTGACCGAGAACTTGCCGATAGAAATCGTATCATTTCCAAAGACGGCCCATTTATCGAGGTCCTGCTCCCCTCCCGTTATACTGTCGGACCGGAGCTTGCCGTCGTCGAAGTCTGCGCCGACCACAACACTCTGGATGTCATTTCTCCAGTCAAACTTCAGACTGCCGCCGTTTACCCTGTCATGGGAGTCGTTCTTTTGCAGTTCTTCACCAGTGGACAGCTGGTCCAGGACAAATTCGCCGTTCTGCCGCGATGTCCTCAGTGAAACATCAAGACCGGCCTGGTCTGTCAATGAATAGTTGAGAGATAAAGTGGAGAAAAGATATTCAAATCCGTTGCCGAAAGAGATGTTGAGATCCGTATATTGCCCCTCTCCCCTCGACCCTTTGTTGTATCCGAAGGTGAACAGGAGCCTCGCCCTCTCTGTCACGTCCCAGCGTAACTTCGCGTAAAGGTCATTCTCGTAAAAATCAGTATTCGCTTCGAAGCCGTTCGATGTGAGGTTGCCGACGGAAAGATAGTACCCGGCCTTGCCGGACCCGCCGGATGTCTCTACTCTGTAATCCCCTGTATTTCTTTCTCCATAGGATGTTGAAAGAGTCCCAGTTATTTTCCCCTGGTTCCCTGTATTTTTCGTGATTATATTGATGACGCCGCCCAGAGATGAGCCCCAAGAAGACGACGCTGGCCCTTTGATGATCTCCACTCTTTCTATGTCCTGGACCGGGACCGCACTGATATCCGCGACGCTATCAGAGAGATTATTGAGAGTTACGCCGTCTATCAATACCAGGACATGCCTGAATTCTGAGCCCTGTATGCGGGCAGTCGCTGCAGTCCCGGGACCGCCGCGAAGGTCGACCTGAACACCTGGAACTGTATTCAGGACATCAGTCAGGGTATGCGCGTTCATCATCTCTATATCTTTGGCTGTAATCACCGTAATGTCCTCGGCGGTCTGCGAGATGGGCTTTGCGTACCGGCTGGGAGAGACCACCAACTCGTCTTGCCCGAAGAACATGGAGAGTGTCTTATATTCTCCTTCAGAAACAGCTTCCGAGTTCCGGACAAAAAAGACGGCTATAAGTGAAAATACAAGAAAGATCGTGACGACAAAGGAGTTGTTGATATTCCGCGCATTCATAAATTTTTAAAATTATAGAATAAATCGGCTGAAAATAATACAATGGATCTTAATGAAATATAAAAACTTGAGGGATCGGGTTTGAAGGTCCACACTTTTCTCTTTTTTTTGCTGATTTTTGTTTTTTCTCTTCCTCTGCCTTCGCATGGCGGGGACGTCGCGGTATTTACCGGTGAGAACCCGCT
>JBJKOV010000217.1:0-2767 GCA_046707105.1 Thermodesulfovibrionales bacterium | reverse complement strand
CCGGAATGACGAAAGAGGCGGATATAATAAGATTTCAATTTCGAGATAGGTTCTTTTCACCTTTCACTACTTACTATTTACTACTTACTACTTACTGTTTTCTTTTCACCATTCACTGTTGATAGCTTGCAGCTTGCCATCTTGCAGCTTGTTAGCTTGTGAGCTTGATAGCTTGATAGTCCGTAGGCTGGCTGCCTTGTCGGCGAGGAAACCATTATTCATAAGGGGAAAGGCATACAAATATGATAAAGTACTTGAATATTACCCCATATTTTTCTATTATGTAGACATCATGGATACAGCGGAGTTTCGCAAACGGGTAGAAGATGCCTTGAGCAGGGTAAGGATTGGTCTGAAGGCCGAGGGCGGAGACATCGAACTGGTCGATGTGAAAGACGGCGTCGTTTATGTGAAGCTGAAGGGCGCCTGCGGGACCTGTCCCATGTCGTCGCTTACCATGAAGAACTGGGTGGAGACCAGTATCAAAAAGGAGATCCCGGAAATAAAGAATGTTCAGGCGGTATAACACGGAAGCATATTTCGAATGGGACCGGCACTGTTAGTATGAGTATCGGGAAGATCTCCAGGCTGGCATTGCCCGGGTTTTTCTTCGTTGCAGTTCTTCTCTCCCCTGTAGTGTCCTTTGCCCAGCATAAGGTGGACGTGACGGCTGTCCGTTACTGGTCATACCCGGATTATACGAGGCTGGTCATAGACCTCTCGGACAGCACCGAATTTACACGACACCGCCTTGCCGGGCCGGACAGAATTTTTTTCGACATCAAGGGCTGCCGTCTTGGCCCGGACTTGCAGAAAAAAATTTCGGTCGGAAACGGAATGCTTAAGTCGGTCAGGGTAAGCCAGTTCAATAAGGAGACCGTCAGGGTCGTCCTGGATCTGGGCAAGATCAGGGACTACCGCGCTATCAGCCTTGACGACCCCTCCAGGCTCGTTATAGATATCTATGGGCATCCGCTTCGCACTGCCAGGAAAGTAATAGTCATAGACCCCGGGCACGGCGGCCACGACCCGGGCGCCATAGGGCCTGACAACCTGTGCGAGAAGGACGTGGTGCTGGACATCGCGCTGAAGCTTAAGAAGATCCTTTCGGCCGATCCCGATATCAAGGTCTATCTTACGAGGGACAAGGACGTATTCATTCCGCTCGAAGAGAGGACCGCCATCGCCAACAGCAAGAATGCCGACCTTTTTGTATCAATCCATGCCAACGCCAGTACCAGCAGGGAAGCCAAAGGCATCGAGACCTACTTTCTGAACTGGACGGATAACGAGGAGGCCATGAAGGTGGCGGCGCGGGAGAACCAGATTTCCCTGAAGAATATGAAAAAGATGAACAAAGGAAACGATGTGCTCGGCGTAATGCTCGGCGATCTGGAGCGCGAGAACAAGAGGGACGAATCCCTGCTTCTCGCTAATTATATCCAAAAGACACTGGTTGATGAGCTGAGCAAAAACTACAAGGGAGTGGTGGACCTCAGTACAAAGTGGGCCCCCTTCTATGTGCTCCTCGGGGCGGAGATGCCCTCGGTCCTGGTTGAGGTCTCTTTTATAAGCAATCCCCATGAGGCCAGGCTCCTTTCGAGGAAGGCTTACCGTGAGGACCTGGCAAAATCTATCGCAGACGGAATTGATAAGTATATGTCAAATGCCGGCCCGCAGAAAGTCGCTGGGATTGGGCGATCAGTTGATTCCAAAGATTAAGCCGGAAGTCAGGATAATCCTCTATGTCCTTTTTGTGATCGGTCTGTTTGTGGTTACCGACCTCACCGTCTATTTTTTGATTTTTGCCGTGCTGTCCCTGCTCCTGCTGAAAATCCCTTTTAAGACACTGAAAGCGGGATGGATACCTATAAGTATCTTCCTTTCTTATACGTTCATCAGCAACGTGGTGGGCCGGTCGGGGAAGATCGTATTCTCATGGGGAGCACTCTCGGTCACCGATGAGGGGATTAACATAGCCGCTGTGAGGACTCTCAGGGTCCTGTTAATGATCGGCGGCGTAAAGATAATGATGGCCTCGGCAAAGTCTGAAGAGACCATAGAGGGACTGGGAAGGCTCCTCAGGCCCCTGGAAAAGATCGGTCTGCCGGTAAAGGATTTCTTTGAGACCATGGCACTCACGGTAAAATGTTTCCCGGTCTTAAAGGACATGGCGTTTGAGACATACAGGGAAAACATTAAAACGGCCGACGTAAAGGGTTTCTGGGGCAGGGCCAGGGTGATATCAGCCTTCCTGCTCCCGATGTTCGCAAAAAGTCTTCAGTCACCGGAACTCTTTTTTGAAAAAGAGGAAATGAAGAAGTGAGTAGTGAATAGTAAGTAGTAAAAAGTGAAAAGTGAATAACAAAAAGTAAATAGTAAGTAGAACCTATCTCAAAATCGGTTATCGGTTCAAGGCTGTCATTCCCGCAAGTGGAACGCGTCGGGAATCCTTCTGAAAGCTCTGAAAGATTCCCCGTGAGGGTCGGGACAGGCCGGACAAGCCGGAATGACAGATTACATGACTTTGCTAAACATGATGTTTATTGCAACGTTAGGGTTTTGTTATTCACTTTTCACGGTCTCTGCGATTTATGAAGATTGATCTGCTGATAAAGGACGGTCTGGTCTATGACGGAGGGAAGAATCCCCCTTTCCAGGCCGATATCGGGGTCTCCGGAGGGAAAATAATCTTTGTCGGGGAATTCCGGGGAGAGAAGCCGGACCTGACTATTGACGCCCGGGGGATGGCGGTTTCGCCGGGATT
>JBJKOV010000216.1:0-1695 GCA_046707105.1 Thermodesulfovibrionales bacterium | reverse complement strand
CCGGCAGAATAAACCCGTCCACCTTCACATCCTCCGACGCAAGGAGGGCCTCCAATGCCGGCGGCACTGTCTTGTGGACAGGATAGATATAAAAATTCTCTACGCGCAGCCTCTCAGCCTCGATAATCGTTGCAGCGACCGAAGGCGCTGTTGTCTCGAACCCGGTTGAGAAAAAAACAACCTTTTTCTCCCGGTTGTTCTGCGCTATCGCGAGGGCGTCAAGTGGGGAATATACGATCCTTATATCGCCCCCTTCGGCCCTGGCGTCAAAGAGAGCCTTCTTGCTGCCCGGGACCCTCATCATATCGCCGAAGGTCGTAAGGATCACTTCTTCGCGTTTCGACAGCTCAACTGCCGTGTCCACGTCTTTTATCGATGTAACGCAGACAGGACAGCCCGGACCGCTCAGGAGCATCAAACCGTCGGGTAGCAGGTCCCTGATGCCGTGCCTGAAGATCGCGACCGTGTGGGTGCCGCAGACCTCCATCAGCCTCAGGGGCCTTCCAATCTCACTCATGTACTTATTGATTATGCCGGTTATTTCCTTCATTCCTCATCTCCGGAGAAGTTTATCTTACACCTCAAAGAGAATTCCCGCAGCCGTCAGACCGTTGAGTTTTCGGAAAAAAGCCGCAAAAAAGAGGTTGGGCAGGCAGAAAAAGATCCATATCCTGCGCGGCTCCGCAAAGTACTTTGGGACTGCTGAAAACATTATTCAGAAAATCATACAAGGTTATGTCTCCGGTTTCCGTGATAAGAATAAATACTGCCGCCATATATGGGCTTTTTATGCATGCCCGCCTCTCCTTCATTAAACACTATGCTCTCTGCTCCATGCCGGACCGTCACTTCTTCATCCGCTCTCTCATTATATATGCCTGGCCCAGCGATATTCCAGCGTCGTTGCAGGGCACCAGCTCATTTATGTGTACTTCGAGGTCGCCCAGCGCATCCAGCACGCGGCTGAGAAGATACAGGTTCTGGAAGACCCCGCCGCTCAGGACCACCTTCCTGATATTGTGCATCGAAGAAAGCGTCCCCACAACCCTCGCGATGGAGGAAACAACCGAATTATGAAATCTGGCGGATATGACCCCATTCTTCTCCCCTCTCTCCATGTCACCGATTATGCCGAGTATCGCCATCGAGAAATCTATCCTGATCGGGGCCTGAAACCTCACGTCGACAGGATAATCGTCAAAGACACCCTCCTCCGCAATGGATTCGAGCGCAATGGCCGCCTCTCCTTCGAAGGTGTTCCTGTCACAGATACCGAGCAGCGCGGAAACTGCATCGAACAGCCGGCCGGCCCCGGACGACCTGGGGGAAAAAGACTTCACCCCGGATATCCTTAAAATATTTTCTATATTCTTTCTCCCGTACTTTTCGACAAACCCGGCCGGCCCGAGATACTTCCAGATCTCATCCCCCGCAGCTTCCTTCAGAAAGCTCAACGAGATCCTCCATGGCTCCTTTATCGCCATTTCTCCCCCGGGCAGAGGGATATAGTCCAGATGTGCAGCGCGCTCAAATCCGCCGATATCGGCGATCAGGAACTCGCCGCCCCACAGGGAACCGTCCGTGCCATACCCGGTGCCGTCGAAGGAGACACCGATCACCTTTTCCCTTATACCCTTTTCGGCCATGACGGAAGCGATATGCGCATAGTGGTGCTGGATGCCGAATGTCCTGAAC
>JBJKOV010000215.1:0-1336 GCA_046707105.1 Thermodesulfovibrionales bacterium | reverse complement strand
CGTGTCTTGTCGAAATATTCGTAACCGTCACCTTTGTTGTTGTCGGATACAGATCCGGGAAAAACCATCCTGCCGCATGGATCGGAAATCCAAGCCTCACCTCTCCCTTTGGAGAATCCGATAGCAGCAAACCCTCTTCCAGAAGCTGCGCCAGCAGAGTCCGTCCAGTGCGTTCCTTAAGACCGGAGGCGCCAACAACGTCACCCCGGGAGGCCATACCGTTTATCATGACTTCCTGGAGCATTCTTGACGCCTCGGGCCGGAGCGGCCGTTTCTCTCCGGACGGGCCGGGAACTATGCCTCTGTCCCTGAGGTCGACGTATTGCCTGATGCGCTGGCTCAGTTCTTCGAGCCTCAACAGGCCGCCCATGTATTCCACCTGGTCAAGGCAGACCTCGATAAAGAAGCGGCAGAACTTTATCAGGCCTTCATTGGACAGGTTCCCCCTGCCGTCGAGATCGTTTCTTCGCGGAGCGTCCGCCCGGGTCAGCTCTGCCTTATAATCGGCGTTCCGGCGGGCAAGCCCACGGCTGACGGACCAGAGCCCGTAGCCGAGGAGCGGGACCCGCTGAAAGTAGGCCTCAGTGAAAAGACGCGCTACACGGCCGTTGCCGTCGAGAAATGGATGTATCCACATGAGCCGGTGATGGGCCGCTGCAGCGGCAACAAGTTTTGCCGCGCCGTGATGCCGTTCGGGCGTATAGAATTCCGCAAAACGGTCAAGGAAGCCCGAAAGATAACGGTCCGCCGGCGGGACATGGCGGCCGACCTTCACGCCTTCCTTACGCAGCTCGCCCGGCACAACGCGACTTTCCCTGCCTGTGTCGGGGTCCTTCATGATCAGGAACTCCTCAGGCAGCTGCCGGTAGAATTCCCTGTGCAGATCACGGAGAAATTCCCGTCCGGCAATATTAATAGCAGGCTCTTCCTGCAATCTCTTTTCCATAGCCCTTTCAACATTAATGTGGGCAACGCTCTCCATCTGGAGATGCCGCTTTGCAGGCTCGGCATCGTATTGCTGCTGCATTGCACGGGCGATATCATGCGGGTGTGTGTTGTGGCCCTCAATCAGATTGGAGTAATAACTGTTGATGACACGGAGCAATTCATGAAGTGTTCCCAGAGTGACACGATGCTGCCGGCTGCCAAGGGCAGCGGACTTCTGGATTACGGCGAGGGCGATGTCATGAAGCTCCTCGGCCCCTTCGGGGTAAAGTGGTGTCATCCTGTGTATTTGTGAAGTCACAATGTCCTTTTATTGCCGATCTTATTGCCGATCTTCATCACTTCTAACTATATATAAGATCATGATAATTAACAACTAATAAGAATATTA
>JBJKOV010000214.1:0-3742 GCA_046707105.1 Thermodesulfovibrionales bacterium | reverse complement strand
GCAGAAAGGTGCCTGCAGATCGCGTACTGCAGGAATTAGGGCCGATGGACCTTATCTTCGAGGCAACGGGCGTCGCCTCCCTGGAATTCAACCTGCTCGACGCGCTGGCCCAAAACGGCATCTATGTACTTACCGGAATCCCGGGAGGGGACCGTCCCCTCCAGATTCAGGGGGCCGAACTGATCCGCAGGCTGGTTCTGGGGAACCAGGTGATGATCGGGAGCGTTAATGCCTCACGCGATCATTTCCAGATGGCGGTCGACGACCTGCTGAACGCGACGCTCCGGTGGGGAAAGCTTATCGAAGGGCTCATCACTCACCGCCACCGCTATTCCGAATTTTCTGATGCCTTGGGACACCATGGTCCCGACGCCATAAAAGTGGTCATCGAATGGCAATGACGGGAGATGAGGCACTATGAATGAATCTTCGAACGCTCCGGGATGGCCCGGCTCGGAGCCGCGCTGGACGTCAAGCGCTAAGAGCGGGGTGGGCACCTCGCTCAGCCCCACGAGCCGCGTCTGGTTTACGCTAAGCCACGGCATCTTCAACGAGATATACTATCCCCGTCTTGATCTGGCTTGCACGCGCGACATGGGGCTCATAGTCACGGACGGCAGAGCTTATTTCTCCGAGGAGAAGCGCCACACGACCTCTTCGGTCTCGTACCTGTCGGAGGGCGTCCCGGCATACCGTCTTGTCAATGCCTGCAGAGATGGGCGGTACCGCATCGAAAAGGAAATCGTCACTGACCCGAAAAGAGACGCAGTGCTCCAGAATACGCGCTTCGTCCCCCTTCGCGGAGATCCGAAGGACTATCTTGTACATGTGCTCCTGAGCCCGCATCTCGGAAACAGGGGAAGCGGCAACACCGCGTGGGTCGGAGACTATAAAGGCATGCCCATGCTTTTTGCACAGCGAGACGCTTTTACCCTCGCCCTCGTCTGCTCAGCGCCGTGGGTAAAACGCTCCGCGGGTTTCGTCGGCATTTCCGACGGCTGGCATGACATCATGGAAAACAAACGCATGACGCAGACTTACAGAAATGCCGAAAACGGAAACGTCGCCCTTACAGCTGAGATCGACACAATCTCATGCGGGGGCACCTTTCTGCTTGCCCTCGGCTTCGGCAGTAATGCTGCCGAGGCAGGCAACCGCGCACGCGCAAGCCTTCTCGACGGGTTCGATGCTGCTCGCGACAACTACCTCCGCGAGTGGACCGCCTGGCAGCAGACACTCACCCTCAGCGAAGGGACAAAGACGGGAGTGCGAGACCTCTGCCGTGTCAGCACGGCGATACTCAGGGCACACGAGGCCAACAACTTCCCCGGCGGGACAATAGCAAGCCTCGCAATTCCCTGGGGATTCGCCAAAGGGGATGAAGACCTCGGCGGTTATCACCTTGTCTGGCCGCGGGACCTCGCGGAGTCCGCCGGTGGACTTCTGGCGGCAGGCGCAATGGAAGATATGCACCGGGTGCTCTGCTATCTCCAGACAACACAGGAAGATGACGGACACTGGCCGCAAAACATGTGGCTTGACGGAACACCGTACTGGCCCGGCATCCAGATGGACGAGACCGCCTTTCCGATCCTCCTCGTTGATCTGGCCCGGCGGGAGCATGCCCTTTCCGGCCTTGATCTCGAAAGGTTCAGGCCGATGGTAATGAAAGCCGCCGCTTTTATCTTACGCAACGGGCCGGTGACCCAGCAGGACCGCTGGGAGGAGGATCCGGGATTTTCCCCCTTTACCCTCGCCGTCGAGATCGCGGCGCTGCTCGCTGCCGCTGACATCGCGGAACTGAACAGCGATACGGATACAGCCGTCTTTCTCCGTGAAACCGCCGACGCCTGGAATTCCGGAATCGAGCGGTGGGTATACGTGAGGGGAACTGCTCTTGCCGGGAAGATCCGTGCGGACGGTTACTATGTGAGGATAGCACCCGCTGAGACTTCCGACGCGTCATCTCCTGTCGAAGGCTTCGTGGCGATAAAGAACAGACCGCCTGGGCAGAGCAGCGAGCCGGCATCGCAGATCGTGAGTCCCGATGCGCTGGCGCTTGTGCGATTCGGTCTTCGCGCGGCCGATGATCCGAGAATCATCGATACCGTAAGGGCCATCGACGCGATCCTCAGGGTCGAGACACCCTTCGGCCCGGCGTGGCATCGGTATAATGATGACGGATACGGTGAGCACGAAGAAGGCTCGCCCTTCGACGGTACCGGCAGGGGACGACTATGGCCGCTTCTTACCGGAGAACGCGCCCACTATGAACTTGCCGCGGGCAACATGGAGGAGGCAAAGCGGCTCATGAAGGTGATGGCTGCCTTCGCCAACGACGGGGGAATGATCCCCGAGCAGATCTGGGACTCCCCTGACATTATTGAACGCGGACTCTTCTTCGGTCGCCCTTCAGGGTCCGCGATGCCCCTTGTCTGGGCGCATGCGGAGTATGTCAAGCTCATGCGGTCCATCCGGGACGGCCGCGTCTTCGATACCCCGCCGCAAACTGTCGAACGTTATATAAAGAACAGGACGGAATCGCCGCTTGTCATCTGGAGGTTCAATCACAAGTGCAGAACAATGCCGGCGGGCAGGACTCTCCGCATCGAGGTGCTTGCCCGAGCGGTGGTCCACTGGAGTCCCGACGGCTGGCGGAAAGTGATGGACACAGAGACAAAGGACACAGGACTGGGGCTGCACTATGTGGATCTTCCTGCTGGGGAGATTTCCCGCGGCGGTTCCGTCGCCTTCACATTCCACTGGCATGATGCAGAAAGATGGGAAGGACAGGACTATGAAGTCCGGATAGAGTAGGCGGCAACCTCAGGGCTGTTGACGGAAGGAGACGGGGAAAGAGTACGGGATAAGTGAGTCGGGATTTTACCGGGAGATCATCCTTTTCCGCAGATTGTTTGAGGTCTGGAAGAAAGGTTGAAGCAATAGTGCGACATGCAAGTGCCATCAGGCGGAGCGGAAAACTATGCTGTCTCGGTCTCGATTCCTGGCGCACACTCCGTCTTTTCCCGTCCGAAGGGAGAAAGCTGCCGCAACTCTTTGATGATTGGAGGCACAATGTCGATGACCTTATCGATCTCCTCTTCCGTATTGTAACGGCTGAGCGAGAACCGCACGGAACCGTGGACCGCGGTGAAGGGAACGCCCATTGAGCGCAGCACGTGAGACGGCTCCAGGGAGCCCGATGAGCAGGCGGACCCTGAGGATGCGCATATGCCGTACTCGTTAAGCCTGAGGAGGATGGCCTCACCCTCGACATACTCGAAGCTGATGTTTGTTGTGTTGGGCAGCCTGTTGTCTATATCCCCGTTTACCCGTGCGTCCGGACAACACTCCGTGAGGCCCTTTTCGAGTCTGTCGCGCAGGAGGCCCAGGTAAGACATTTCCCTCCCCAGGTCCTCTCCGGCAAGTTCGCAGGCCTTGCCCAAGGCTATAATCGAAGCGACATTCTCGGTGCCGGCCCTTCTCCCGCGCTCCTGGTGCCCTCCGATGATATAGGGAGAGAACCTCGTGCCCTTCCTTACGTATAGTGCCCCGACGCCCTTTGGCGCGTGAAGTTTGTGGCCTGAAAGCGTGAGCATGTCGACCGGGATCTTCTTTACGTCGATCGGGACCTTTCCAACGGCCTGGACCGCATCGGTGTGAAAGAGGATATCTCTTTCCTTCAGTGTTGCCGCTATTTCCCCGATCGGGAATATCACCCCTGTTTCATTGTTTGCGAACA
>JBJKOV010000213.1:0-3396 GCA_046707105.1 Thermodesulfovibrionales bacterium | reverse complement strand
CGACCTGCCGGGACTGCCACATGTGCGAGGCCACGTGTTACTGGGGCGCGATAAGCAGGGTCGAGAATAAGGACGGCTCCTACGAGTACGTTGTAGACGACGAAAAGTGCATAGGCTGCGGTTTCTGCGCCGGCATATGCCCCTGCGGAGTGTGGGAGATGACGGAGAACGTCTGATCCATCAAAGCCGGGGCCACCAATATTCCCCTCGCTTAAAGCCGTAAAGTCCGCAAAGAAAACTCAAACAATAATCATTGGTCTCGGTTCTCTGGTGCCCGCCTTACTCGGCAACTTTTCGGCTTATCGCCTCGAAATCTCTACCTCTCGGCATTACAAAAAGACACTTGCCGCCGCTTCTCATCTCCCATAATGCGCCGAGCCTGCGTTTCTCCTCGTTATCCGGCAAGTCATAGTCTCTGCTATTTTTGTACTCCACCGCCAGGATACGGCCGTCCTCAAGCTTGCAGATGAAATCGGGATAGAACCGGTCGGTAGCGGTTTGGAGAGAAAAGGAGGTGTGCTTCAGATGGACATTGCGCACCCAGTATCTGACGCCTTCAAGCTGCGTTGCGAGGAATACGGCGCAGTCGAATTCCTCGCCGTCCTGACCCAGATTGTGCCTATCACCGGGAAGAAATGTTTCGGCAGCTCGGTAAAGCCGCGATATGGACGATCATATGCATAGCGGCCCTTTTCAAAAATCATCTCGCAGCAGCCGTCCGAGGCAAAGTTTTCGGCGTCGAACAACAAGGTCTGGTGTATCTTTCCCATGGCCAAACGCTTGATCCCTCTGATCTTATCTTCAAGAGCGGCCCGGAGTCTGACCTTGGAGTCGGTGGCTATGGAGATCTCTTCCGCGGGAATGCCGAAATCCTCGATCAGGGCTTTCTTCACTCTTTCCGGGACTAGAGTCTCGTGCCCCGAATCCTTTCGTTCCGCCTGCAAGAGCATAATCGGCCGCAGATACTCCCCGGTACCCGAACGCTCTTCTTCCGCTTTTTTCTGAAGCTTATTCAGGCAGGCGATGGCGTCACGCAAGGCGTCCTGCCAGTTCCCCCGCCTCACAAGCTCAAGCGGCATCTTGATCATGTCTTCGGCCTGCAGAGACGACGCGCCGACACTATAAAGGACGTTGCTGGGCTGTCTCATCCTGTCAGGAGTCGCAGTCAGCTCCAGAATCGCGCTCGGCTCGAACCTTGCCAACGTGTCAAAGGCAAGCGGAGTTCCCTGATTGTGCGCCTCGTCCACTATCACAAAAGGATGGCGCAACCGCATCGCATCTACAAAAGACATCTTGCCTATGACATCCGGATCGGTTATCCCTTCAAAATGGGGCTGCATATCCGAATTCTGTTTGTATGCGCTCAGCCGGTCCATGTCTTCCTGCTTGAACGACTGCATGGTCGCTACGATGATCGTATTTGAACCGTTGAGAACGTGGGGTTTGACCCGCAGCGCTTCCTCAATCTCAAGGACTGTCACATCGCCAAGGGCGGAATAAACGGCCTGATGGAGGAGATGAGAAGGAGTCCGAAGGGCCTTGAGGGTTTGCTCCCGGATCGGCTCCGACGGAACAAGCCAGAGGGTCACGCTATACTGCGCAAAGAGCAGGCTTCGGTTTGCCCTTTCTATCGCCAGACCGCCGATGAGCGTCTTCCCGCCGCCCGTGGGGATGCGGAGACATACGTAAGGCACGTGGGGGAGTGAAGGCAGAGAACGGTAATTCAGAGCGATACCACGCCACTCCTCTGTTGTCTCTTCATACGCAACGCGGGGGTCTTTGCTCAGCTTGCAGCGTTTGAAAAAGGCCTCCAGCCAGTCAAGGGCATCTGTCTGGTATGATTTGAGTATCACAGGGGCAAGATCCCTGCGGGACTGGACTTGTCTTTTTCGTTCCCCGCCCTTGAGGGGAGGGGATTAAGGGGAGGGTGGCCCAAACAGTGCTTCATTATTAATTCAACTACTGCGTTTGTCTTCAGAAGAACATCATTATCCCAAAACCTCAATACCGAATACCCCTCTTTTTTAAGCCAATTATCTCGTTCGCCGTCATATTGTTTCTTAGTAGGCTCGGCATGCTGCCCTCCGTCAAGCTCGATAACGACCTTCTTTTCAAGGCATACAAAATCTACGATATATTTTCCGATTGGATGCTGCCGCCTGAACTTCAGCCCACCAAGCCGCTTGGCACGCAGATGAGACCACAAAACTTGCTCAGTATCCGTAGAGCCTTTTCTAAGGTTCTTGGCATATGCAGCCAGTTGTTTCGTCATTTATCAGGCACCCTCTCCCAACCCTCTCCCCTCAAGGGCGAGGGAATATAAAAAAGCAGGCCTCTTATTTTATGCCCTACCATTGAATTGGAGATTTCCTTCCTGTTCCCCTCGCCTTGAGGATATTCTCTTTTCTTTTTTCCCAGCCCTTTCAGAGACTATCCTTTTTCTGTTTCCCCGCCCTTGAGGGGAGGGTGTTTGTCTTCATCTTCATGCCGCCGGAAATGAAACCTCGACCTCTTCAGAACGCCATGCCGCGTACGAAAGCGCCTCGTCGATATCCTGGGGCTCCAGGTAGGGATAGAGTTTCAAAATTTCTTCCCGCGAATGGCCCGCGGCGATCATGCCGACGATCATGCCGACCGTGACGCGCATCCCACTGATGCACGGCTTTCCACCCATTACTTGGGGATTGAAAGTTATCCTCGTCAGTTTTTTCATGGTTCACCTCACATTACCCTTATTTTATACGGTAACTGTTTAAATGTGATATTCTCCAGCCGCAGCCGCTCCTGCCCTATTCTGCAGGCAGTGCCATAGATCACCTTGGGTCCGTCGTGCTTTGGCAGCTTAGAAAGAACCGCCGTAGTCAGCGCGTTTCCGCCGTTCGGTGTCTTGTCTTTCAGGATGCCGTTATAGAGAAGATAGACAGCTATGCCGTTGCAGATGCCGATTAGCGGGGAGTAAGCCTTTACTGTCATGCCGGCTTGTCCGGCATCCTTCTTCGCGCCTGACTCTTTTGCTCTGTGAACTGAGTCATCCGCCAGCGGCTCCCCCGTCTCTGTAAAATAGACATGCCTCGCAAGATCGCCAAATTTCACTGTCTTCCTGATATTCCCCCGCTCGTCAAAAAGGGGTTCGCCGAGGGTAGCAAATCGGAAGCTGCCTCCCGTAATCCGGAGATTGTATTGTAGGGATAAGAGCGCCCGACCAAAGGCGGCGCGAAGGAGAGAAATGGGAGGATGCCCGCATTCTTTAAGGGTCCAACTGTAGGGTCGCTGATAAATGGGAATGATGAACTGTTTCGGCCTCTTCAGAAAGTTCATCAAGTTAACGGCTTGCGCTATCACTTTTACCCAATCCCCTTGTAGTAAAAAAGTGATCAATGATAATACGTTAGGACC
>JBJKOV010000212.1:0-1060 GCA_046707105.1 Thermodesulfovibrionales bacterium | reverse complement strand
CTGTTATATCGCCCGTTCAACGGGCAGAGATGAGAGGAGTTATCTCTGGATCTGATGGCTGACCGGAGGTCGAAAGACCAGTAAGGGAAAATAGCATGCCAGGAAACCGGCAGACATGCCCAGGCGTACGGGGTGGAGTGCCGGGAGATCCGCACGATAAGGCGAAAGTCGGATTACCTGAAGCCTAGTCTCCAGAAGGCGGAATATGGCGCCTGCCGGAAAGACGCCTGAAACCGGTACCGGCCCCTGCGGCGGGATGGCGACTAGCCCGCGGCAATCCTCCGGGGCGCAGGAGCGATGCCCTGTCAGGGCATTCAAGGAGACGGACGGGACGCCTAAGTCGTGCTAGCACGTATAGCAGTGCGAACATGGGATCGCCTAAGGGGCGCGAGCTCTATGGCGACGGAGTGCCCACAGTAATCGGCGGGGTGACGTCCGCCCAATCTGGAGACCGGGAAGACCGGACCACAGGGTGAAGGGGCACAGGCGATGAACGGCCTATGACCATGAAGGATGCGCAATGCAGACGGCTGAAGTGGTATTGAACGTTCTCCGCGAGCGAGGCAGGAAGGGCCTGCCGTGCACGCAGCTTTACAGGCAGCTGTTCAATAGGGACCTGTACCTGGCTGCCTACGGGAAAATCTACTCCAACAAGGGGGCGATGACGCCGGGAGGCAGCGAGGAAACGGCCGACGGGATGTCCGAGGAAAAGATCGACCAGATCATAGAGGCGATGAGGCATGAAAGGTACAGGTTTTCACCGGCCCGCCGCGTCTACATTCCCAAGAAAAACGGGCGACTCCGCCCTCTCGGCATGCCATCATGGTCTGACAAGCTAGTCAGCGAAGTGATCCGCCTGCTGCTGGAAGCAATTTACGAGCCGCAGTTCTCGGACAGCTCGCACGGGTTCCGGAAATTCCGGGGATGTCACACCGCGTTGCGGGAGATAAACAATACCTGGACCGGTACCGCATGGTTTGTCGAAGGGGATATCTCCGACTGCTTCGGGTCACTTGACCACGATATCCTTCTCAGGATAATGGCGGAGAAAATCCATGAC
>JBJKOV010000211.1:0-2216 GCA_046707105.1 Thermodesulfovibrionales bacterium | reverse complement strand
AGAACCCCTTCAATACCGGCTGTTTCTCTCCCTTGTACTGAGCCAGAACCATATGTGATTCACCCATTCCGCCCGGCAGGATCAGGCTCTTTATGCGGCCAAGTTCAAGGGCATAATCATGCCGGGCTGCGGCCAGTTTCTCTATTTCCTCGTGTATGCCGAGTGATACGAGAAACGCGCCCTGGCTTGTGAATCCCGTCGTCCTGATACCTATAGCTTTGCCCCACCTGCTGAGTGCCGAAAAATTCACGTGTGCCGTGATATCCTGCTCGCCCACGTGTTCGAATGGGTCTTCACTGAGGTGGTGCCTGTAATAGCACATGAGAGTTCCCCTGTCCCTCTCCTCACTGAGATAATCGCGTGCCGTATACCCGTAGTCGATCGTCAGTATAAACCCTTCCCGCAGTCTTTCGTTTACGGCATTCAGCCAGTCCTTCGACCTTAAATTCACTTCTGTCTTATAGCCTTTAGGGACCGTTACCCCGTTCTCCCTGAAATAGTCCTCAAGCGCAGGGGTACTTACGGGGCCGGGCTGTTCCCGGAATCCTTTGTCGTCGAAGTCCACATATATTTCGCGCAGGCTGTCACCCACGACGACCAGGTGGACGGGAAAAGCGTCGATCAGTTCGTTGGAGAATATACATCCGCTTACCCTCCCGATTTCGTTCAACGACGGATACCACCTTACCGTCCCGGAAAATCCGGCGAGGAGGGTCTCCTGTCTTTTCTTCGTCTCCGGATCGGGTTCAACCAGGAAGTAACTGAGGGCACGGAAGCATTCTTTGTCCTTCAGATAACCGAGCATATCTCCGCAAACGTGGCCCTCGCCCGGTCCCTGCTCCACGATTGTGAACCTGGAGGGCTCTCCGAGCAGATGCCACATCTCTTCGACCTGCCTGCCTATCATTCCGCCGAAGGCTGGATGAAGGTGTGAACTTGTGAAGAAATCCCCTTTCCGGCCGATTCTGGCTTTGCCCGACGTGTAATATCCGAACTCCGGGTCATAAAGGGCCATTTCCATGAATTTTTCGAAAGTTACGGGACCTCCCGCCCGGATCACGTCCATGATTTTCAGCTTCAGTAAATCTGTCACAATACAGATTATAGTGCCCCGTCGGTCCGATTGACAAGACAGACAGCCAGAACGTAAAGTAAGAAACTGATATGATCCCTTATCCACACATAGATCCGGTAATAGTAAGGATAGGTCCTTTTGCCGTCAGATGGTATGGGGTGATGTACCTTCTTGGGTTTACCGCGTCCTACCTTCTTGTCAGGTACCAGCTGAAGAAGAAAAAGATCGACATCACCATGGATGTTGTCGACTCCCTTTATTCCTGGCTTGTTATGGGTCTTATCATCGGTGCTCGGTTCGGCTATGTGGTTTTCTATAATCTGGCCGACTATCTTCGCCACCCGCTTGAGATTTTCGCCGTCTGGCACGGCGGAATGTCTTTTCACGGAGGCCTGATCGGGGCGGTCGCAGCGGGCATACTGTTTTGCAGGAAGCACAGGCTGGATTTCTGGCAGCTGTCTGACCTGATTATAGTCACGGCTCCTATAGGTCTCGGTCTCGGCAGGCTGGGCAATTTCATCAACGGCGAACTCTACGGCAGGGTGACCGACGTCCCATGGGGAATGGTTTTCCCCTCAGGCGGCCCGCTTCCCCGTCATCCCTCCGAACTCTATGAATTTCTGCTTGAGGGCGCAGCACTTTTCAGCATCCTCTGGTATCTGAAAGACCGAAACCTGAGGAGAGGTACGCTCACCGCCGTGTTTCTGATTCTCTACGGCGTATTCCGGTTTTTTGTGGAATTTTTTCGGGAGCCGGACCAGCAACTGGGGTTCATTGCCGGCCCTTTCACAATGGGACAGATATTGAGCGCGGCGACTATTCTGGGGGGCGCGGCTATTTTGATCTATAAGAAAAGCGGATAAAATGCTGACAATTCAGTGTCGGTGATCAGTGCCAGCAAATAATAAAGAGTCTTTTCTTAACTCACACTGACACCGACGACGGTCCATAAGTGCCGGGAGGAGAATACCTTGCAAGTGACAATTACTCTGTCTGAGGATGAGCTGAAGTTCCTGCAGGAACTGATCGCGCATCACAGGAATATTGAAACGAAAGAGTGCACGATAGAAGACGCGGTCCATGAATGCATACGGACTGCGATGTTCGACGAAGGAGAGCAAAGGGCCTAGAAAGGTGGACG
>JBJKOV010000210.1:0-2037 GCA_046707105.1 Thermodesulfovibrionales bacterium | reverse complement strand
TATTATAAGTGTCGTCATAGCAGTAGGTAGCGCTTCCGGTCCATGCCAGGTCGTACATACTCGAAGAATTGTCTATCATCAGGAGAAGATTAGGATAGACTCCCCCTACGATAAAGGGCGGCGTAACGCAATAGTAACCCATGTCCGATGGGGAGGGCTCGGGCGTCGGCGTAGGAGTAGGAGTGGGTGTCGGCGTCGATCCGGGTGTCGGCGTGGGTGTCGGCGTGGGTGTCGGCGTTGGTGCAGGGGTCGGCGTAGGAGTCGGCGTCGATCCGGGCGTCGGCGTGGGTGTCGGTACAGGTGTCGGCGTCGGAGTGGGCGCCGCCCCAACTGTTATCGTCCCGGTTATATCTGAATAACACGTATCGTTCTGGACGCTGACCGAATATCCATAACTTCCGGCGGTGCCGGACCCCGTCCATGAGGCTATCTGGTTCTGAGTCCCGCTGGTGGAATAGCCGCCCATCCAGGCCGGCATCGAATTTACCGTCCAGGTGAAACCGGAGCCTGCCAGTGAAGTGACCTGGAGCTGCATTGTCCCTGGAACACCGGCCTGAAAGCTCGGATTCAGGGCCGGCGAAACTGTGAATGTACATGGGGGCAACACAGGCGGTGTCGGGGTCGGCGTGGGAGTCGGTGTAGGTCCCGCGCCCACCACGATGGTCCCCGAAATAGTAAATGAGCATTTATCGTCCACTGCCGTTACCGTATAAGGATACGTCCCCGCTGTGGTTGGGGTCCCGATCCATGACGCCGTCTCATCAACATTCCAGCCGCCGACCTGGATACTGCCCATCCACGAAGGCATGGTGGTCGTAGTCCAGACATAATTTGTTCCTTTATAGTTGGTCCCGGTTTCGGGATCGATATTAATAGTGAGGGTAACGGGAGAACCGGTCAGCGCCGTAGTCGGTGTCTGAGTTATATTGTAGGAGCACTGCGAGGCATGGACGTTCCCGGCGGCAAAGATAAAAAAGGCAAGGAGAACGCCCGGGATTAATGATCGAAGGAGATGAAGACGCCTTATCTCCGGCCTTACAGACCCTTTGTAGAACGCATCCGCCGCCTTCATCTCTACACCCCCGCTTTTTCTATTGAGCGTATCTCCCATTCTACCAGGAGACCTGCAAGTTCAAAGCAATTCCAATGCCTGCCACCCCAGGCCTCTCAACTCACCGGAAACAGAAGCTTTCACGGGAAGGCGTTGTCTATATTGTGTAATCGCCTTCCCGGTTTATGTAATCGTTTACATATTAACAGTTTCATAATAGTCTGTACGTTTTGGTCGTCATTCCCGCGAAGGCGGGAATCCAATTTAACCGAGAATGGATGCCCGATTAAGGTCCTCGGGCATGACGAATAAGACTATGAGATCTGTGAATATTATTATGAGACTGTTAATAACTCACCTTACAGTTGCATAGACGCGTCAAAAAGAGGGCGGTATCCGGAAAAAGATCCTCTTCGCAGAGACTCTTCATGAGAGCCGTAACGATTTGCCGCACTATGTCCACCTGCCGTCGACCCGCCGGAAAGACGCATGGTTTGGGCCGGGGCTCGGGTTTGAGAGAGGGGCGAACACTTCTCCCACCGGTGTAAGCACGAGTCTGGTGGTATAGGTTACGTCTGCTTCATCGCCCTTCTGCTTTATGCCCATGATCCTGTCGATCACGATATCGCCGAACTTAATAGTCAGTGACCCTGGGTCCTGCCGGACCACAAAGGGAATAAGCTTGCTTGTGGGCGTTATGAGATAGCGTGATCCCCTCCCTCTTGAGGCATCCCCCGGGACTGTACTGATCGAAACAAGCCCGGCGGCTTGCAGCTTCTCCAGCCGTTCCCTGACTGCTGGATTGATGGTGTCGACCGGTTCATCCCTGTTTATGGACCGCGCCACTTTGCCCGGAGGATTTTTCAGCAGAATACTCATGGCCTCTTCCTGGGTCAGTTTCTTCCCTGAACAGCCCGTGAGAAGAGGGAACAACAGCACCGCAAAGACGGCCAGGCATGCAGATGTTTTCATTGTCCAGTTCCTGT
>JBJKOV010000209.1:0-1250 GCA_046707105.1 Thermodesulfovibrionales bacterium | reverse complement strand
CGTCCACCTCGATGGGAACGAGATCAGGTTCGGGGAAGTAACGGTAATCATGGGCCTCTTCCTTTGAGCGCATGGACTCGGTCATACCCTTCGCCGCATCCCAGAGCCTTGTCTCCTGAACAACTTTTCCCCCTCCTTCCACCACCTGGATCTGACGTCTGATTTCATATTCGAGGGCCTTCTCGACAAACCTGAAGGAGTTGATATTCTTGACCTCGGCCCTAATTCCGTATTCCTTCTGCCCCGTCGGTCTTATAGAGACGTTAGCGTCGCACCTGAGGGAACCCTGCTCCATGTTGCCGTCACAGACCCCCAGATACCTGAGGATGGCCCTCAGTTTCTTCATGTATTCCGAAGCCTCCCTGGGGCTCCTTATGTCCGGCTCGGAAACGATCTCCATGAGTGGCACGCCGGCCCTGTTGAGATCGACGAAGCTGTAATTTCCTCCGCCTTCGTGAATATTCTTCCCTGCATCCTCTTCCATATGAATGCGGGTTATTCCGATCTTCCTGACCTCACCATCTACCACGATCTCTACATGACCGTTTTCGCAGATGGGACGCTCGTACTGGCTGATCTGATAGCCCTTCGGAAGGTCCGGGTAAAAATAATTCTTCCGCGCAAAACGGCTGTATGTCGAGATATTACAGTTCATGGCGAAGCCTGTCCTCACCGCAAATTCCAGGGCCTTCCTGTTAAGCACGGGGAGAACGCCCGGCATTCCTATGCATATCTCGCAGGTCTGGGTGTTGGGCCCGGCGCCGAACTTCGTGGAGCAGCCGCAGAAGATCTTCGTGTCGGTGGACATCTGCGCATGCACTTCGAGACCTATTACCGTTTCGTACTTCATAATGCAGGCTTTCTTTTGTGCCACCCGGTCGACTGCTCGTAGGCGTAAGCCGCCTTCAGCAGGGTGGCCTCATCAAAGTGTTTACCTATCAGCTGGAGGCCGATCGGAAGATTGCCCCGCGTAAAACCGCAGGGGACTGAAATGCCGGGCATTCCCGCCAGATTCACCGATATCGTAAAGATGTCCGCAAGGTACATCTTGAGGGGATCGTCAGACTTTTCTCCAACTTTAAAAGCAGGGGTCGGAGAAGTGGGCGTCACTAACAGATCGGCATCTCTGAAGACCTTCTCAAAGTCTTCCTTTATCAGTGTGCGAACCTGCTGGGCCTTTTTATAGTATGCATCATAGTATCCCGATGAAAGAGTATATGTGCCGAGCATGATCCTCCTCTTCACTTCCG
>JBJKOV010000208.1:0-7330 GCA_046707105.1 Thermodesulfovibrionales bacterium | reverse complement strand
TCTCGGCGGCGGTCAGGTACTTCCTGACACTCCTGTCTTTCAGCAGCATCCCCTTGAATTCCTTCCTCTTCTTCCAGCTCTCCATGGCATTTTTCTGTACAAGGGCATAGGCGTCTTCCCTGCTCATCCCTTTTTCAGTGAGTTTGAGAAGAACATTCTGGGAATTATAGAGGCCATAGCTGCACGCCATATTTTCTTTCATCTTCTCTGGATAGACCTGCAGGCCCGACAGGATGCCGGTCATTCTGTGGAGCATGTAATCCACCAGTATCGTGCTGTCGGGTATGATCACCCGTTCTACGGAGGAATGCGAGATGTCCCTCTCGTGCCAGAGGGCCACATTTTCGAGTGATGCCAGGGAATTCGCCCTCACCACCCGCGCCAGCCCGGATAGGTTCTCCGACCCCACGGGGTTCCTCTTGTGGGGCATGGCGGAAGAGCCCTTCTGTCCCTTTGTAAAAGGTTCCTCTGCTTCGAGCACCTCGGTCCGCTGGAGATGTCTGATCTCGACCGCTATCTTCTCGACGGATGCGGCGACAATTGCAAGGGAGGAAAGGTACTCGGCATGTCTGTCTCTCTGGACGACCTGCGTTGCCACGGATTCGGGCTTCAGTCCGAGCTTTTTACAGACCTTCTCCTCGATCACCGTGGGAATGTTCGAAAAAGTCCCGACGGCGCCGGACAATTTTCCCACACTGACGGCCTTTCTCGCCCTCTCCATCCTCTCGATGTTACGTTTCGCCTCTTCATGCCAGAGCGCAAATTTCAGCCCGAATGTCATCGGCTCCGCGTGGACGCCGTGGCTCCTGCCGATGCAGGCCGTGTCCCTGTATTTAAGCGCCTGCTCCCTCATCACTTCCGTCAGCTTCCTGAGGTCCCTGAGAATGATCGACGCGGCCTCCCTCATCAGAAGTGACTGTGCCGTATCCACGATATCTGAAGAGGTGAGCCCCTTGTGAATATATCTTGATTCAGGCCCCACCTTCTCCGCGACCGAGGTCAGAAAGGCGATCACGTCGTGCTTGACGACAGCCTCGATCTCATCGATCCTGGCGACATCGAACCCGGCTTTTTCCTTTATCACAGCGAGCGCACTCTTGGGAATCTTCCCGATCTCCGCCCACGCCTCGCATACCGCAAGCTCCACATCGAGCCACTTCTGAAACTTATTCTGCGGCTCCCAGAGCCTTCCCATCTCTTTACGTGTATACCTTGCTATCATTATGCCCCCGGTCTAATAGACTTGTGCCGTTGCTTATTGTCGTGAAACATTCAGGTATTCATTATAAAAGAAGTTCTTCTCTTTTTTCGCTATTTCGGCACCGGGAGAACGGCTTGCCCACCGCTTCCACAGCGTCCAGGGCTTTCTTCTACTGGGCGTCCAGAATTCTCAGGAAGAGAATCCAGGTCAGCTCCGGCACCTACTGCAGGGCGCTCGCACAGTTGGAACGAGGGACGGTTCGGTCCATTCAAGCCTCATTTCGACAGGAGTCGTTTCTTCGTATCCTCATGAGATACGACCCCGCCTTCTTCGGCAGCCTTCAACCCTGCGGCGATCTTCTTTATTTACGTAGAGTTCATACATGATATCGTCCCAGGTAGCGTTATCAGGCAACTTATCTATTAGATTCTTCGCTTCCTGCCTGATAATGTTCATGTTATTTCATCTCCTTCATGTTTATTCCGAACCCGTCGCCGATGTCTGCGCTTGATTCGAAGCTGACCTTGCAGTCAATCGGGAAAGCTTTGGCTGGGGGATTTCGGTCAGCTCCTATTTGCCCGGGGCCTTGGGCCGCACAATTCTCACCCTCCCATCCTCCCATATCGCAAGCGGGGTGTTTGTCTGTCTGGCAGTCTCTCTTGCTGTCTTCGCCGCTCGTTTAAGCGCGGGCAATGCCGCCTTGAAATCAGCGTCAAACAGGGATGGAGATAATCTTTTGCGTTCTTTCGGCCTCATACGTTCACTCCTTCATCAAGCAGTCGCGGGCTTGCCCCTGAATTGTCGAAGAGCCCCCACTCATCCACCAGATCCTTGAAATTTTAACATACTCGAATCCCTCACCCCCGCCCTCTCCCACAGGGAGAGGGAAAAAGTAGGGGCTCCCCTCGCAGGAGAGAAGAGAAGTGGGGCTCCTCAATTGTTTTCCCTCGCCCTTTGGGAGAGGGGTAGGGTGAGGGCGGCCTCCCTGCGGGAGAGGATCAGGGTTGGCTCGCCTCTCATGATCGCGGGTGCGAGGGATATTTTCGGAAAGGGCTATTGCTATAGTCCTCAAAACTCCATCGAGATTATTGGTAACTTCATTATTCCAAAATCGTATAACTTTGTAGCCCCTAGCCCGAAGAAAATCAGTACGGTACTGATCGTATTCCCTGTTTCCTGCGTGCTGCCCGCCATCCACTTCAACAATAAGACAAGACGACTGACACATGAAATCCGCAACATAGGGGCCGATCGGCGCCTGCCTGCGAAACTTGTATCCTTCCAGTCTCCTGTCTCTCAGTCTGAGCCACAAGACTTTTTCGGCATCAGTATGGCTCTTTCGCAACAATCGTGCTTTTTGAGTGTTATTCACTCTCAGCTTCCACTCTCAAACACCGGCAGCGTCCCCTCTCGCTGGAAGCTGTAGAACTGCTCGCCCGCAACGATGATGTGATCGACGACCTGGATCTGGATCGCGCCGAGGGCCTGAACCAGGCGTTTGGTGATGGCATGATCGTGGCTGGACGGCCGGACGGTGCCTGCGGGATGGTTGTGCGCGAGGATAACGGACGCGGCCTTATGCCTGATAGCGGCCTCGACCACATGTCTCGGATGGACGAGAGCGTCCTTCACTGTACCCTCGCTTATCAGGGCCGGATAAAGGACCTTTAGTTGTGAATCGAGGCAGATCAGGTAAAACACTTCCTCCGGGCGGCCTGACATGAGGGGAATAAGATACTCCGCCGCAGCTTCAGAAGTGTTGAGTTTCTTCCGCGAATGCCTCACCCTGTCATGGAAGTATCTCCGTGTTATCTGAGGGACCATAGAAAGAAAAGCGGCGGCATTCGATCCGACGCCCTCGACCGACGCCAGGTCCTTCGGGTCTGCTTCGAGCACCGCCGAAAGACTGCCGAACCTCTGCATAAGTCGATGGGCAACAGGGTTTGTGTCGGACCGCGGAATCGTCTGAAAGAGAAGCAGCTCAAGCACCTGATGGTCATCGAAGCCGTCCAGCCCCTCCGTGAGAAAGCGCTTTCTCAAACGCTCCCTGTGACCCGCGTGAAGCTGTGGTCGTTGCACCTCAGCATCTTCCCCTCCGTCGGGTTTTCTCCCCATATAAGTCCCCCTTCGAGAAGTAATCAGGCTACTGTTTTTTACTCTCTTTTGCGATCCTGTCCAGAAGGCCGTTGATGAATGAAGCGGATTCGAGCGAAGAATATTTCTTGGCGATTTCCAGGGCCTCGTTGATGGTAACTGCCGGGGGGATCTCCTTTGCGTAAAGGATCTCATAGGCCGCGAACCTTAATATATTCCTGTCTACGGCAGCCATCCTCTTCATGTCCCAGTGTTCAGCCGCCTGCTGGATTACCCCGTCTATTTCTTCAATATGCTCAAGCGTCCCGCGCACAAGGCGCTCCGCGAATTCAGCGGATTCACCGGCCTCCTCTGCGCCGGGCCGGAAGCCCTCGGGCGCCGGCCAGTCCTTCCTGTCACCCGAAAACTCGTGCTGAAAGAGCATCTGAAGCGCATATTCTCTAGCTTTGCGGCGGTTCATACTGAAGTGAAAATCGAACAGTGAGAAAAAAGGCCGGAAAAGATCCTTATCAACAGGCGTATCATCATATAACGAGCAGACCCGGCCCTGTTCCAATCACAGCTTCTTCACGACCTGGGCCATCTCGATCGCGGTCATCGCGGCATCAAAGCCCTTGTTTCCGCTCTTCGTGCCGGCCCTCTCGACCGCCTGCTCAATCGTGTCGGACGTGATGACACCGAAGGCGATAGGCACTCCCGTCTCCAGAGAAGCCGCCGCCACCCCTTTTGATACCTCGGCCGCCACATAGTCAAAATGAGGCGTGGCCCCTCTGATCACCGTCCCGAGGCAGATGACCGCATTGTAGGAATTCTTCGAAGCCGCCTTCTTCGCTACAAGGGGTATCTCAAAGGCACCCGGCACCTTGACCACGTCGATGTCCTCCTCCTTCGCTCCGTGCCTGAGAAGCGCATCGACCGCGCCTTCCAGGAGCTTGCCGGTTATGAAATCATTGAACCTGCTTACGACAACTGCGAACTTGAGGCCCTTGGCCTGTAAATCTCCCTGAATGATTTTCATCTTCTCCCTCCGGATGTCATAAGTTTCGTTGAGAGCCGGGGCTGCCTTTTCACCTGCCGCAGACGGACTCTAGACATTGTTCAGCAAATGACCCAGTTTCTTCTTTTTCGTCTTGAGATAAACGAGATTGCGTTCGTGCGGGTTCATCTCTATGGGGACCCTCTCCTGCACTTTCAGGCCGTATCCTTCGAGCCCCACGATCTTCTTGGGGTTATTCGTCATGAGGCGCATCTTTCGCACTCCCAGGTCAACTAGCATCTGAGCGCCGATCCCGTAATCCCTCAGGTCCGGCTTGAACCCCAGCTGGATATTAGCCTCGACGGTATCAAGCCCCTTGTCCTGCAGTTCATAGGCCTTCAACTTATTCACGAGCCCTATCCCGCGGCCTTCCTGCCTCATATATAATATGACGCCCTTCCCCTCTTCATCGATCATCCTCATGGCGGCATGCAGCTGCTCCCCGCAGTCACACCGCTTCGAACCGAAGACATCGCCGGTAAGGCATTCCGAGTGAACCCGGACAAGAACGTCGTCGTCGCGGCTTATTTCGCCTTTTACCAGTGCGATATGTACGTTGCTGTCCATATCGTTGCCGTATGCGATTACCGTAAATTCCCCGCCGAAGTCCGTGGGCAGCTTTGTTGTGGAAACGCGGTGCACAAATCTCTCCGCCCGCATCCTGTACCCTATGAGGTCTTTTATCGTCACAACCTTCAGGCCGTGCCGCCTGGAAAACTCCAGAAGTTCAGGCAGCCTCGCCATCGTACCGTCGTCGCTCATGACCTCGCATATCACGCCCGCAGGGTAAAGACCGGCCAGTCTCGCAAGGTCTACAGATCCCTCCGTCTGGCCCGCCCGCTGAAGGACACCGCCGCGTCTGGCCCTGAGCGGGAATACATGCCCAGGTTTGGCCAGGTCCTCAGGCTTTGTGTCGGGGTTTATGGCGGCAAGGATCGTCGTGGCCCTGTCGGCGGCCGAGATGCCGGTCGTCACGCCTTTTTTGGCCTCGATCGAGACCGTGAAAGCGGTGCCGAAAGAGGAGGTGTTCTCATCCGTCATCATAGGCAGTTTCAGTTCGTTGATTCTTTCAGGCGTCAGCGACAGACATATCAGGCCCCTGCCGTATTTCGCCATAAAATTGATCGCTTCGGGGGTAACTTTCTCCGCCGCCATGCAGAGATCACCCTCGTTTTCCCTGTCTTCGTCATCCACGAGGACAACCATCTTACCGGCGGCCATATCCTCGATCGCTTCCTCTATCGTGTTGCATTTATTCTTCAGCATATTCTCCTCCCGCCCGATGCGAATGTATGTTAAGCAAACCCTTCTTCAACGAGGGCCTGCATAAGACCCGAATCCTTCCTCTTTCCGAGAAATCTGGAAACATACTTGCCCAGGATATCGGCCTCAATATTCACGGAATCCCCTGCCTCCTTGTACCCGACGGTCGTCATCCTGGCCGTATGTGGAATTATGACAATAGAGAAGCCCTCCCTGAATACCTCGACAACCGTGAGGCTTATGCCGTCCACGGCAACCGAGCCCTTCTCGACCAGGGAACCGGCGATCCGTCCTCCCGAATGAATCACTATCTTATATACGTCTCCTGAAACCGCCTTCGATTTTATGCTCCCCACGCCGTCTATATGGCCTGTTACGAAGTGTCCTCCCAGTTTGGAGTCCGCCCTGAGTGAAGGTTCCAGATTTACCCGGTCCTTTACCCTCAGTCTCCCGAGGTTCGTCGATTTCAAAGTTTCATCCGAAAGGTCAAAGGCCAGTAAATCTCCCTCCTTTTTCACTACGGTAAGACAGACGCCGTTTACCGCAATGCTGTCACCTATCGCGGCATCCGAAGACAGGACACGTGAATGAATATCAAGCCGTGCAGCTGCCGCCCCTTTTGCCAGACCGGCCACGTCCCCCATTTCTGCGATCAGTCCTGTAAACAATATCAGTACGCCTCATTCAAGGTAAAGTCAAGCTTCTTGGTGTAATAGCCCCAGAAGTCGACGACATCCGACCATTTAGCCTTGACTGTTACGACCTTTGAGTTCGCCGTCACCTCAAGATTGTTTGGATCGAGGGGAACCCCGAGTTCGGCTGCGCGCTTCAACACGTTCTGCCTGATCGTGTCGACACTGCCCACTTCAATCAACAGCTCATCGTGTGCGTAATGGTCGAGAGTATAATATCGGTAATACGGCCTTCCGAAGGATATGAGAACGAACGCCGCCGCAACCGCCATCGCAAGACAAAAGATAACCTTTATGGAACCCTGCCGGTTCAAGCGGCCTTTCATCTTATCAACTGCCCCATTCTGCCAAAGCGGACCCAATGTTTATCACTGTCCCAGGACCAGTAGATGATTATCGCCTTTCCCACTATCTGGCTGTCGTCGACAAATCCCCAGTATCTGCTGTCGTAACTTTCGTCGCGGTTGTCACCCATGACAAATACGTCGCCCCTGGGGACGATAATAGGGCCGAAGTTGTCCCTGGGGTCGGTTCCGCCGGGTTTTATACTGCTGTCCACATGCTGCACATAGGGCTCAACGAGCTTCCGGCCGTTAACGTAAATGGTCTTGTTCCGCGATTCCACCGTGTCCCCTCCCACGCCGATGACCCTCTTGATAAAATCCCGCGTCGGGTCCTCGGGATACTTAAATACGATGACGTCACCATGTTGAGGATCCCTGAGGCCGGGCATGTGGAACAGGTTGATATTGGTAAAAGGCACATCGACAGGGGTCCCGAGCAGGAACTTGTTCACCAGCAGGTGGTCGCCTACAAGCAGCGTGGGTATCATGGACCCCGAAGGGATCTTGAATGCCTGGATTACAAAGGTCCTGATCACCAGGGCGATGATGAACGCAAATACAACAGCCTCGACAGTCTCTCTGAAGGCGGATTTATTCTTTTTCCTTGTCATTTCAGTTTCAGGACGGCGAGAAAGGCCTCCTGGGGGAGTTCGACCCTTCCTACCTGCTTCATCCTTTTCTTGCCCTCCTTCTGTTTTTC
>JBJKOV010000207.1:0-2336 GCA_046707105.1 Thermodesulfovibrionales bacterium | reverse complement strand
CTTAAACTTACCGCCTTGTTGTTCCAGTCTGTCGCATTTTCCTCCGAATAAGCCGGCGCTGCCGCAGAAACAAGTAATAAGAAACATGTCAGCAAAAATGCCGCAGCGATAAAATAATAAGAGTTTTGTCGTGTCACCGCTATCATCGTCTTGTTCGCCGGACCGGCAACCTGGTGAGAATCGAATAAAATCACTTTATCCTCCTCAAAAAAGATCATTTTCTATTATGGCCCCGAGTCCTATATTATCATGATTGTCATAAAAAAATTATTTCCCCGGCCATTTGCTTAGGTCGCAAACATTTTCGGCGTTCTCCGGTGGAAATAAGGGCATCGCGCCGAAAGCTCTCAAGGCGGCGCATCAGAGACTGCGTCGAATCCTAACCGTTTTCAACATTCCCTTCCGGCAATGCGAAGGACTTGAGATATTCGTCAATGACATCCTTGGGCTTTCCGCACATACTCGCTGTCCCATGATCCATCCAGAGCGCGGTAGTACCGACCGCCGCAATTTCGGCAACGTTGTGCGACACGATCACAATCGTCGTCCCCCTTTTCCGAAAAAGCCGCATCCGCTCATTGCACTTTGCCACGAACTGCTTGTCGCCCACAGAAAGGACCTCATCTATGATGAGAATATCGGGGGCCACCTCAGTTGCAATCGAAAATCCCAGCCTCGCCACCATGCCGGAGGAATAGCTTTTCAGAGGACTGTAAATGAACTCACTCAGCTCGGAAAAATCAACGATGGCCTTAAATTTTCCAGCGATCTCACCCCGGGAAAGCCCGAGCATCGATGCGTTGAGATAAATATTTTCGGCTCCCGTAAGCTCGTCGTCGAACCCTGCTCCCAGTTCGATGAGGGGGGCTATCGCCCCCTGAACGCGAACTCTGCCTCCGGTGGGACGCAGGACCCCGGCAATGACCTTAAGAAGCGTGCTCTTCCCGGCACCGTTACGGCCTACGATACCAAAGGTTTCACCCCGCCTCACCGTCATGCAGAAATCCCGCAGGGCCCAGAAATCCTCATGATCGTGTCTTTTCCCTTTCAATCTGTGGATAAGGTATTCCTGAAGGGTTTTGGGCTTCTCCTTGACAAGGCGGTAACGTACGGAAACGTCGCTTATTTCGATTACCACGCTATCTGCAGCCAACCTCTCGTTCATATCTATATTTAAAGATGATATATGATCTTGTCCTTATTCATGCTGTAAAAGAACCAACCCACCGTCAGGGATGCAAGAGAAAAAAGAAACCCGTATAGTAATTTCACGGAAATAGAAGGAACGTCAAGGTACAGCGCCCCGCGGAAGACAGTCAAATAATAATAGAAGGGATTCAGATGGATGATGAAAAGGAATTTCTGGGGTATGATCGATTCGGGATAGAATATCGGGGTCATATACATCCCTATCATGAGGAACACATCATATATATAGATCGTATCGTGAAAAAAGACGGTCAGAGTCGACAGCAGCAGGGCAATCCCGAATGAAAACAGTCCCACCAGGACGAGGACAACGGGCAGGAGATATACGCGGCCACCGAGGTGGGTGTGTGTCAGATAAAAGATAAAAAAAAGGGGAACGAGAGAAAAAAGAAAATTGACGCCCGCCGAAAGGATGACCGAAAGGGGAAAAACCGCTTTCGGAATGTGGATCTTCTTGATGAGACCGCTGTTCGCGATCAAACTCACCACCGCAGTAGTTGTGCTCTGGGAAAAAAAATTCCAGAGGATTATGCCGGAAAGCAAGTAGGACGTATAGTTTTGCGTATTCATCTTGAAGAGGCTCGAAAATACCATATCCAGCACGAGCATCATGAGCAGGGGGTTCAGCATGACCCAGAAGAAGCCGAGGACCGATCTCTTGTAGCGTACCTTAATGTCCCGCGTCACTAGGTTCCGCAGGAGTTCCTTGTATCTCAGGATCTCGAATATCTCGCTTGCATAAGTACCCATAGGCCGTTCCGGCAAGTATTATACCCCATTTCCTTAATCGTCCGCACCATAAATGCAGACACCTGTTCTAAAAGACCGGCGCTGTGATAAAATTTTATATGGCGCGAGGGATATGCAAGGGATACGGCTGGTAACCGGCAAGTGCGGGTCCTTCTGAATACAAAGTTGCTCATGTGCTCCAACCGGGCGGGAATAGGCTTCTATGTCGACAACCTCTACAATGAACTGCGGAAAGCGGGGGTCGACGTTGTCCCCACACTGGAGGACGGCTCTATCTCGCTTGTAAGATCGATCGGGAACTTATCATCGAGGATGAGGTCTGTTTTTGGAAAATTCTATCCTCCGTTTATCAGGCAGGCGGGAGATGCCGTCTATCG
>JBJKOV010000206.1:0-2586 GCA_046707105.1 Thermodesulfovibrionales bacterium | reverse complement strand
CAGCGATGCTCCTGCGGCTGTGACTATGGATGATGGAGAAAAGCTGATCGGCAACCTATTCGGCGGCACTGCGTTAGAGATTTCTAGCTCCGCAGGAGCAGAAATCATCAAGGCTGTCATTGGCGCTGGTGGGCGTGCCATGGCGGGTACGTTTACTCAGCAACAAGGATGCTCGGGGTCTCTCGGGGCATATGTTACCGGAAGAAAAATGACGGCCATCTTTTCATCTGGCAAAATCACAATAATGCCGGCTTTGGCTGTCATCGGAGGCGTCCCTTACATCACAAATGTATTGACAAATGGGATCTCCGGGTTTACGCGCCTGGCCGAGTCTGACGTGGCGTCAGTGGCCTGGCAAGGCCATTGCACCAACTGGAAGTCCGTCACCGCGGCATATGCCGGCGACGGGACAGTCATAGATGTTCCGCCCGTGGATACTGGCAACATAGTGTTTATAAGTAAGGAAGGGCGCGAATATGGCGCCTATCCCGAAAACATAAACATTATTGGGCAAGGGGGCGTTCCCGCAGGATTGAGCTATGGGCTCATTCTGTATGGAGTGTCTGACAATACCGTTACGTGTCAGTAACGTAACAAGGTGAAACATCGAGCGGCGGGATGACAAAGTCCCGCCTTTTTTTTGAAACAAAATAGCACAGAATGAATATTCTGGGAAATACAAGAAAAGAAAGGATTATTTCAAGAGGGAATAAATAGGGACACATCCCATTTTTGGAAAATAGACTTGAGGGAGTGCTTCTGCAACGCCCGAAAGGAAGACCTAAAAGGGCATCACTTTGAAAAAAGGGGATGTGTCCCCATTTATCTTTGAAAATTCAACGACTTGATTTGTCCGGCCCCGGAGCCTATACTGAAGCTTACGAACCGTTGAGGGGGGGCCTTGTGAAAAAAGCGTTTCTATATATGCTCGCTGCCATCGAAGTCGTTACGCTGCTGCTGGCAGCCAACTCCGAGTCGGCGCCCAAGGCCCAGCAGGGGTCTTCTGTGGCCGGCGCCCACGATGGGCTGTGGTCGATAAACGATCAGGGCCGGGGTGTTCCCGGCGGCGCGAAGGTGATTGCAGCGGCGGGTCCATCAAAACTTTATCTAGAGAGGAGAGGATTATGAATGTTCTGGTTATGCTGCTCCTTAGTCTGTTTATTGTGGCTTCACCTGCCTACGCTTCCGATGTCAGAGTGACAGTTACTGAAGTGAATGACCAGCGATCAACCGGAGAGTTTTTTAATAATCTCGAAATCAAACTCAAATTGCTCGGAGACGATGCGTCCTCAATTCGCGGAATCAATACGACGATTAACCGGGCGGTCGATGACACGGGAAGAAGTCTCCTTCTCGATGAAAAAAGAAAAGATCACTTCGAAACCTTATGGAATAGCGGAGCAGGCAAAGCAGAGATAACCCTGAAGCTCAAAAACCCGGCCCGAAGGGCGGTAGTCGTTAAGGAAATTACAGGAGAACTGCAATTATTCATGCCTGACAAGGACCCGGCAGCCACAGTGTCGATCAAGAATTTCATGAAAACAGGCGGCCGGCCCATAAACAACCCCGCACTCGCAAAAGCCGGTGTGACAGTGGCTATCCTCACTAAGAAGGAATACGACTCATTAAAAAAAGAGGAAGAGAAGAAGGCAAAGGAAGCTGCCAAGATGCAAGGGTTAACTCAGACCATGATGTCGGCTTTTGAGAGTCTGCTTGGAGGTTTTTTTGCAGTCGGAGAAAACGATCTGCTTTTTAAGGTCGACGATCCCTCGGGTAACCTGATAGACATGGATGTAGTAGACTCCGCAGGTACAAAAATCGAAAACAACGGCAGAATGAAATCGCAGGACTTAATTGTCTTAAATTACAATGGGGCTGTGCCTCCGGATGCCAAACTCAGACTATTCCTGAAGACTGAGAAATCAGTTATCTCCGTCCCCTTGCGGCTGGTCGATATCGCATTGCCATAAGCAGAGGAAAATGCAATCGAGGGATCTAAATTGCGACGGGTTCGAACTTTCCCGAACCAGAACTATTTGTCATGCGCTGGAAAGGGAAATGAAATGGAAGTGGTTTGGACATGCCATTATTTCGCCGGGATGGCGACCTACCTTTAAGGGCGTAACGCACGTATTTTGCACGCTTCCAATTGACGAAACCGATATGCCTGCCATCATACCCATGACCGGCTGGTCGCCTAATGGGAAAAAAGCTACGGACTGGAGACTGGAAAGCGGCTCGCAGTGGCTGATCTTTCTTCTCGGAAAAAGGGGATTGGAATACCTGCCTTCCGCCGAAATGAGGAAGGAAGTCGAACAGAATATATCAAATACTACGTTGATCTGGAATCAGTCGAATCCGAAGTACCCTCTTCGCAATGGTTGTCAGTAGGGGGTGCCATGCTTACGATTCATGGACTATCTGCAGCGGCCGGCTGAACCTCAATCCGGCCTTTCATGCCAAAGGTCGAATGGAAGGGCTTGTCGCAATAGAATTCGTAGACGCCTGTTTCAGTGAGGTCGACGCTGACCGGAGTCGTTTTTTTTGAGGGAAGGGGCACACTCTTCAATATATGGCCGTTAGGGT
>JBJKOV010000205.1:0-5533 GCA_046707105.1 Thermodesulfovibrionales bacterium | reverse complement strand
TTCAAGCTGAATAAGGAACCGGGTGAAAGCAACGGCGAACTCCACTTCAGTATCGGCCATGCATTCTGAATATGAGAAATGCTGTGCTAAAGCCATGAAGGAGGTAATATTAACCCGGCAACATAATTCCGTAAGCCGTCTTCCTCGCTTGTCGGGGATCGGACGGCGTAATATCGTAAGAACAAAGAAAGATTCCGGACAAGCCGGAATGACAAAATTCAACTATTTGATTGCCGGGTTAATAGTTCACCGCAGAGTCACAGAGGGCGCAGAGAGTGTAATTAAATATTTCTGCTGAGAGGGCAGAAATATTTAAACTGCCATGGGAGAGCTTTCTTGTTGTTTTCCGGCCTTTCACCGGAAAACAACATTGACTTCCTCTGCGGCTCAGCGGTGAAAATATTTTTCAGGCTCCTCTGCCGGACGGGCCTGAAGAGAAAGGAAGACAAGTAGAAATGCGGAACAATACGACATTGATGAAGGCTCTGCTTTTTTTCTCAATGGTATTCATATTCATCGGCCGGGTTTCTTCCGCCGAAATATTCGACAGGGTGGTGGCGTTTGTTAATAATCAGGCAATAACCCTGAGCGAGTTTCAGGAGCAGTACCGGAACACGCTGAAAATAGCCCCGGATGTTACCGAAAATGATGTGATCAATACAATGATAAACAGGCTTCTCCTTCTGGATGAGGCGCAGAAATACAGAATCGAGGCCTCCACGAAGGATGAGATGGTGAAGGAATACATCGATCTCAAGGTGAGGGCTTTCATTACCGTCGACGAACAGGAAATAGAGGCTTTTTATGAAAAGAACCGGAGCCGGTTTACGGGTAAGGCATATGAAGATGTCAGAGGGGAGATCGAGAATTACCTCACCGAAAAGAAGCTTAACGAACGGCTGACAGAGACGCTTGCCGACCTCAGGAAGAAGGCATATATAAAGATTCAGCTTAAGCCTGCAAACATCTCCGCTTCCCCGGCCCCCTGACCGGTATCAGGAAATCTTTTTTTTGAGCTTATTTGCATAATCGGAGGCGTAGTCCCTCGCATCTTCAGCGAGGTCGGCTATTTTACCCCTCGTTTTCTTTCCCGACTGCGGGGCAAACAGCAGTGCCATACCGGCCCCGACAATACCTCCTACCAGGAAGGAAATAAGCACAGCAGCTCTGTTGCTTTCGTCATCGCGGAACATTTCAGCCTCCTTTGGACCTTTTGATTAAAGACTATCATCAACTGTGAAGAAGGTCAACGGCAAGCCGCTTTATCCGGCATATCTTTTACATAGCATTCGAAATCTGTTATATTTCATGATAATTACTTGGGAGAACGCAAATGGGAATTCTGGACTGTATCGGAAATACACCTCTTGTGAAACTGGAGGTTTTGAACCCCGATTCACGGGTCACGATCTTCGCCAAGCTGGAGGGCAATAACCCGGGGGGCTCGGTCAAGGACAGGATCGCCTTTTACATGGTTAAGGACGCGGAGGAGTCGGGGCATCTGAGAAGGGGTGATACGATTCTTGAGGCGACTTCTGGCAATACGGGAATAGGGCTTGCAATGGTCGGAGCGGCAAAGGGTTACAGGGTGAAGCTGGTCATGCCGGAATGCGTGAGCCTGGAACGAAGGAAGGTGCTGGAGGCCTTTGGGGCGGAAGTTGTTTTGAGTCCCGGAAAGGAAGGGACCGACGGCGCTATCAAAATGGCACACAGGATGATGTCGGCGTCTCCTGAAGGGTATTTCATGCCGAACCAGTTTGACAACCAGTCCAACATCAAGGCCCATTATGAGACGACCGGCAGGGAGATAATTGAGCAGACCGGAGGCGATTTCGATGTGTTCGTGGCCGGCATGGGTACAACGGGGACACTGATGGGAGCAGGGAGAAGGATCAAAGAGTTCAACAAGAAAATAAGGATCGTAGGGGTTGAGCCCCTTCTGGGCCACAGGGTCCAGGGACTGAAGAACATGAAGGAATCGATCGTGCCGAAAATATACGACCCGTCGGCGCTTGACGAGAAGATAAATGTGAACGATGATGATGCTTTCGGGACGACGAGGATGCTTGCTGTGAAGGAAGGGATATTCGCCGGCATGAGCAGCGGGGCCGCCGTGTCCGGTGCTCTGAAAATAGCCGGTCAGATGGACAGGGGCAGAATAGTGGTTATCCTGCCTGACAGGGGGGACAGGTACCTCAGCACGGCATTGTTCACATCCGTCTGTGCCAAGTGCCCGCCATGATTACCCGTCACCTGGGGTAGTATTCCCTTTTTTCCGCCGGCGCGATGCACGTCAGGATCATGCTCACAAGACTTACTATGAGTGCCCCGAGAAAAGCGGGCTTGAAACCGGCAACCGCAAACCCGAGACTGAACTGTTCAGAGAGCCATGACGTGAAGCTCAGCATCAGGGCGTTTATGATGAGGGTGAAGAGGCCGAGGGTCAGGACCAGGAGAGGCAGCATAAAGAGTTGGATGAGCGGCCTGATATATGTATTTACCAGGCCGAAAATGACCCCTACAATCAGTATGCCCCACCAGCTTCCGCTATAGATGATCCCGGGGACCAGTTTTACCGCGACCATTATCGCTATCGTGTTGATAAGCCAGCGGATGAGAAAAATTTTCAGATGTGCATGGTCGGGGGACCTAAAGACCATATTCCTTCCATCTCGAATCGACAAGCTTCTTTATTTCCTCCGACATGAAAAGCTCCTCGGGCCAGTCTCTCATCATGCCTTCCTCGCGGGTCTTCCTCGTAGCGTCGATGCCCATCTTCGATCCGTAGCGGGGCCAGTTGGCGGCGTGATCAAGGGCATCGAGCGGCCCGTCGGCGAATACCGTGTCGCGCTTCCAGTCCACGTTGTTCAGTACCCGCCACGCGGTATACGAGAGGTCCTGGACGTCAACGTCGTCGTCCACGACAATGAGCAGTTTTGCGAACATCATCTGTCCTTTGCCCCACAAGCCGTGTATGATCTTTTTTGCATGGCCGGGATAGCTCTTTTTGACCGAGATTATGGCGAAGTTGTGGAAGACGCCCTCCATGGGCAGATTGATATCCCTGATCTCCGGGAAATCGAGGCGTATGAGCGGAAGAAATATCCGTTCCGTCGCCTTCCCCATGTAACAGTCTTCCATGGGAGGTTTTCCTACAAGCGTGGCAGGGTAGGTCATGTCCTTCCGGTGGGTTATACAGGTCACATGGAAGACAGGGTAGGGCTCGGCCGGAGAATAGAACCCGGTGTGATCGCCGAAGGGGCCCTCTGTGCGGGCTTCGCCGGGGTCGAGATAGCCCTCTATCACGAGCTCGCTGTTGGCCGGAACTTCTATTTCCGACGTCACGCATTTGACCATCTCCACCGGAGACCTCCTCAGAAAACCGGCGAACAGCATCTCATCAACGGCTTCCGGGAGCGGTGCGCTCGCTGCGTATATGACGGCAGGGTCGCTGCCCACGGCGATTGCGGCCGGCATCGGCGTTCCCAGTTTCGCATATTTCTCGTAATGGCGGGCGCCGTCCTTGTGTATGTGCCAATGCATCCCTGTGGTCTTCTTGTCATAAACATGGATGCGGTACATCCCGCAGTTCTGACGACCAGTCTCCGGGTCTTTTGTAAATACCATTGGGAGAGTGATGAAACGGCCCTCATCTCCGGGCTGTCCGTCGTGGGGCCAGCACTTGATAATGGGGAACTTGCCCAGGTCAGGGTCCGTCCGCTCTATCACTTCCTGACAGCGGGCGTTCTTCACCTGTTTGGGAAAGTACTTTGAGAACTCAAGAAGTTTTGGCAGCAATGAAATCTTCTCTATCAGGCCTTTGGGCGGGGCCTGCTTCAGGAGGTCCTCTATTCTGCCGGCCACTTCATTGAGATCACTTACCTCGAGGGCCAGACACATCCTTTCAAAAGAGCCGAAAAGGTTGGTTGCTACGGGATATGCCGAACCCTTTACCTTCTCAAAAAAAAGGGCCTTCCCGCCGCCCGGCGATTTGGACATCCGGTCCGTGATTTCAGAGATTTCGAGTATTGGATCCACCTGGGTCTTGACATGAACAATAAGTCCTTTGTTTTCCAAGACTTTAAGAAAGTCTGTCAGATCTCTGTATGCCATTCGGGCCTCCCGTGCGTTGAAAATATATATTAACATATCCAAAAAGCCGATAAAAAAAGAGAAAAAAAAGTAACTATGGAAATTTAAACTGAAATCTTCTTGACAATAGTCTATGTCCTTAATATAATTAAGAAAATTTGTTCGGGGGTAAAGAGGAGATGACGAAAGCCGAACTCGTAGATGCGATATTTGAAAAATTGGGTCTGTCCAAGAAGGAGGCTCAGGATATAGTAGAGATCCTCTTCGATACAATGAAGCAGACCTTCGCTGAGGGCGAGTCCGTGAAGATTTCCGGATTCGGGACATTTAACGTGAGGAAAAAGATGGCCCGCAGGGGACGCAATCCCAAGACCGGGCAGGACCTTGAGATATCGCCCAGAAGGGTGATCACATTCAGGGTGAGCAATCAACTGAAGGAAGAGATAGAGAAACTGGATGCATAAATCGGCAGGTCAGGCCTTAAAACCAAGTCTCCCTGTGCCGGACAAGCTCTTTTACAAGATTGGCGAGGTGAGCAAGATTACCGGCGTGGAGCCCTACGTTCTGAGATACTGGGAGACGGAATTTCCCTTTCTTAAACCGAGAAAAAATAAATCCGGCCAGCGAGTATATATAAAAAAAGATCTGGAATTAGTCCTGCAGATAAAGAAAATGTTGTATCATGAACGGTATACTATTGAAGGTGTGAGAAAGAGATTTGGCGAAGGCATCCTGAAACCGGAGAACAAGAAGGTTTACGAAGATAGAAAGAAAGACCTCCAGAATCCCGCCGAGGCCGTAGAGTTTATTAAGCAGAGACTTCGGGAAATCCTCACACAGTTTAAATAAATCGGGGCGTAGCGCAGCCTGGTAGCGCACTCGCTTGGGGTGCGAGTGGTCGCCCGTTCAAATCGGGTCGCCCCGACCATATAACCCTCTGAATCTGAAAGAAAAAAGGAGATTCAGAGGGTTTTCTCTTTCCTCGAAATAATTTCTGATGTCGTGAAATGTCGGAAACTTCTTTCTCGCAGTGGGCGTGCCTGGCAGCAAAAATCGTTGAAATACAAATAGTTATTTTACCTGCTCAGACCTGCTACAAGCACCGAGTATTCGCGTAAAACGCGAGTGCGCCCGGCCATTCGACTTCTTCCTTGTGACATTTGACTTGGTCTAAGGTAATACTGTCATATGTCCGCCTCTAACGGCTGATTATTTCTTTATCGCGCTGACCCGGAGAATTTTTATGGGACGTTTGCTCTTTTCTTTTTTTCTGATCATGATGGGAGGCAGATCCCGATCGAGAGGCTGGATCAACAGGTTATCAAAAGGGTAATAAATCTTACCCAGGCATTTAGTTTCGGCCGAAAGAAAAAGGACTATATCGCCTTCCCTGACTGCTGCGGCCGGCTCGATAAGGATCAAGTCTCCTTCTTCTATCACG
>JBJKOV010000204.1:0-3102 GCA_046707105.1 Thermodesulfovibrionales bacterium | reverse complement strand
AAGGCTGTCATTCCCGCAAGCCAAGCGCGTCGGGAATCCTTCTGAAAACAAAGAAAGATTCCGGACAAGCCGGAATGACACAAGAAGCGGATATCATAATATTTCAATTTTGAGATAGGTTCTAGTGTCCGTGCCGAAAACTTGCGGGATTGGCTTTCGGAAGGATTCCCGACGCGCCTCTCTTGCGAGAATAACGACAGTTTATGGTACTCTGGCTTCCTGCATAACTAATGACCTACGCTTTATCCCGCAATCTGTCACTCCCGCTTGTCGGGAGTCCTTCCGAAGAAAGATTCCGGACCTGCCTGCCGGCAGGCAGGCAAGCCGGAATGACAAAATAGGACTTTACTTTTACATCTTTCAATAATTGCCCAAGAACCCCTTTCGAAGATTTCAGGTCTGCGACCGAGGGAGCGCGTGAAGAATTTTGGGCTGTCTGAGCGAAGCGAGTTCCCAAAATTTAGCGGGCCCGACCGAGCAGACCGCCCCGTCAGGGTGAAATTTCCGCAGGGCGCCTTCTTTTGGATACTTTTCCAGGGCGCCCAAGAAAAGTATCCGGGGCCCGGGGCAGCGCCCCGTCGTCTGCGCAACTCGCAAGGCTTTTATGAATTATCTTCGACTAAAACGGGTTTTCAGGCAGACGGAGACAGTCGGGTCTTATCTGATCCTCAAAAATGCCGCCGCTTCGATATGGAAAGTGTTCGGGAAGAAGTCTATCTGGTGAACCGACTCCACGTCATACTTGTCTTTCATCTTCTTCAGGTCCCTTGCCAGTGTAGAAGGATTGCATGACACATAGACAATTTTCGAAGCGCCGTGGTCGAGAACCTTTTTTGCCACCTCCGAGGTGAGTCCCGGTCTGGGCGGGTCGAGAATGATGACGTCGAACCTGCCGCTCAGCTTATATTTTTCCGCCGATGACCTGACAACACGGCAATTCTTTATATCGTTTATTTCCAAGTTCCGCTCCGCGTCATCCGCCGCGTGAGAATTTTCCTCGACCGCGACTATCTCGACGGCCCGAGCGGCCAGTGGAAGAGAGAAATTGCCGGCCCCCGCGTAAAGGTCGAGGGCACGCTCCCCCGCGGCGGGTTGCAGTCTGCTCATGATAAAATCCACGACTTTCCTGTTGAGGCTCCAGTGGGCCTGAAAGAAGGTCCAGGGGGACACACTGTATTTCATACCGTTCAGGTCCAACGTAACGTATCCGGCCCCGTCAACCGGCTCAGCATTGAAAGCGGCTGCCGATATCCCGGCTTCCATGATCTTCCGGCAGGCCTCCCCGTCATACTCACCGCCCCGCAGCAAAGCAGCCAGGGAGTCGCCGGCAGCGATATGGATCTCCCTGAGGTTCTTCGGCGAAACAGTATCCTTTATCTTTCTGAGCACCTCATTGATCTCCTGAACCAGCAGGGGGCATTCATCAAAGGTGACGACGTCCCTCGTCGACTCCCTGAAGAAGCCGATCTCGCCCTGCCTGGAGACCTTGACCTGCGCCCTGTGCCTGTAATTCCACTGCGCATCGGAAAACACTGCACCGGGCTCTGTCTCTATGCCCCCAAGTCTGGACAGGGAGTCAAGAAGTATCTCCCCCTTCATGGTCAACTGCCGCTCGTACGATATGAACTGAAGCTGACAGCCGCCGCAGATGCCGAAGACAGGACATGCCGGTTCGACCCTGTGTTCCGAGGGCTCTATGACATTGACAACCGAGGCGACGGAATAATCCCGCTTTTTCTCCACTATGTTCACCTCCACCACCTCGCCCGGAATGGCCCCCTTGATGAAAATCACCTTTCCGTTCCGCGCTATGGAGTATCCGCCGTATGCCGGCGCCTGCGATTTCAGAATCTCGCTCATGCTTCCTTGTCAATCAACTTCTTGATCGTGGCCTTCAGTTCAGAAAGGTCCGCCGACTTTACTATATAGGCCTCCGAGGCCCAGACCGCAAAGTCATCCCGGTAGTCGTAGGCCGTCGACATGATTACAGGCATTCTCGGCCTCTTCTCCTTCATCTGCCGAAGGAGCTTGATACCGTCCACATCCGGCAGCAGGATATCAAGCGTCACGAGGTCCGGATTTTCCTTCTCGAACTGTTCCATGGCCTCCTGTCCGTTTGAAGCCGTCACAATGGTATAGCCGTCTTCTTCAAGCTCTTCTTTGTACAGCCTGAGAATATTCTGGTCATCGTCGACAATAAGTATTTTCATCTCTTTTCCTCCTCCTTAAGCGGGATAAATACCTTAAATATGCTTCCTTTTCCGACTTCGCTTTCCACCTCGATCCTACCGTTATGCTCCTGCACTATCCTGTTGGTGATAGCCAGACCGAGTCCGGTCCCTGAAGACTTTGTCGTGTAGAACGGATTGAAAATGAACTGACGGTCCCAATTCGGGATGCCAGCACCGGTGTCCCTGATCTCAATCACTGCGGAGTCCCCTTTTATGCCCGTGCTCACGTTTATGGAACCGCTGCCGGCCATAGACTGTATCGCATTGCTGACGATATTCATGATCGCCTCCTTGAACCTGTTGGGGTCTATGAAAACCTCCGCCGGGGGGCCGTAATCCCGGAGCAGTCTTATTCCCCTCTCACGCATGTCAGTCTCCATCAGTGTGACGACGTCCTCGACAAGATGGTTGAGGTTAACCATTTCCCTGGCCATCCTGACCTCTTTAACGAACCCCAGTATCTCCTTCAGAATGCCTTCAAGTCTTTCAACCTCTTTCACGATTATCCCTGCGTATTCCTTCAGATTGCCGTCCAGCTTCTTTTCCAGTCGCTTCGCAAAGCCGCCGACTGAAACGAGAGGGTTCCTTATTTCATGCGCTACCTTGGCCGCCACCTCGCCCAGCGCCGCCATCTTTTCGGACATGACCAGCTTCTGCTGCAGGTTCTTGATCTCGGTGATGTCCCGGACCACGTGGACCGAACCGATGAATTCTCCCGTCAGGTCGAAGATCGGGGAGCTCGAGGTAAGAAAAGTGCCCCCCATGTAGGGATCGTCGAGTTCCTCGATGTAGGCCTTTTTCGTATTCACCGTCTTATGGTGAGGGCATTTTTCATAAGGTTCGTTCATGCCGTGGAACACCTCATAGCATT
>JBJKOV010000203.1:0-2222 GCA_046707105.1 Thermodesulfovibrionales bacterium | reverse complement strand
GGATCTCCGATGCCTACCGCGCCCACAACCGGGCTGTAAAATGTCTCTGCCAGGACGGGATTTGTATAGGTCTCCTCCGCGTTCGCAGTTCCCGTGAACATCACGCAAAGCAGACAGATCAGAACAGAGTTCATTATCCTCATTTACTATTATCCCTGTTCTGAATATTTTACCGCATAAGGGACCGTACTATCAGGAACGGGAATGCTGCCCCGGAATGACAGCCGGAAGACAGCTCATCAAATTAACCTGGGTACCCACATGCTTGCGCGAAGACCCTGATATAATAATATTCAAGGAGAGAGCAGTATGGGGAAGAGAAAACCGGAGCCGGAGGATTTTTCATTTCATCCGTTCGAAGACCTGAAAAAAATCGTTGACCGGAAAGGAATAAAGCTTGCAGTTCCCGGACAGCCCGCCCCCGGCAAGGCAGAAGTCCCGAAGGACGAAGATGACGATCGGGTCTTTGCAGATGCCATGAGGGAGGTCAGGGAGATAGCGGAGTTCAGGAAACTGCCGGTTCAGCACCGGAAGGTTCCCCCGGCCGGCAGGAAGTGTGCTACCGACCGGGAGGCGCTGGATGCGCTCAGGGAGATAGTTTCGGGGCGGCGGCCGATGCATCTTCCGCATACTCAGGAGTATGTCGAATGGGTGAATCGTGATTGTCAGGGCGACTTGATACAGAAGCTTCACGAAGGGAAATTCTCCGTTCAGGACAGTCTCGATCTTCACGGCCTCAATCTTCACGATGCCGAGGAGGAAGTTGCTTCATTCCTGAAAGACTCATTAAGAATGCGTGTCCGGTGCGTCAAGATCATCCATGGGAGGGGCCTGCGCTCGCCGGCCGGCCCGGTGCTGAAGGACGCGGTCACGAAAATGCTCTCCGGCCGCTTCAGGAAAAAAGTGATCGCCTTTGTGAGCGCCAGACAGTGCGACGGCGGGCTTGGCGCATTGTACGTCCTCCTTCGGTGACCATTGCCGTCTTCATATTTCTTAAGAATCCTTGGTCGTCCGTCCGGCTCTGTTCTCGAAATGTTCTTTCGGATTAAGGCATGCATGAAGACAGAAAGATAGATGTAATAGCCTATTCCGGATATAAACCCGAGGAGAGTCCCAGGTACTTCTTCCTTGACCGGGAGAAGATAGAGGTCCTCCGGATATTGAATATGTGGGTCCAGGAGGGGCCGGATGACAGCCAGAGGAAGAGATTCTTCAGGGTCAGGGCGGACGACGGATACACTCATACCCTCTACTATGACGAAGGAAAGAAGAGCTGGTTTCTGTCGGTATGAAAAAGCGGCCGCTATTTCAGGGAGTAGATCCCCTTAAGGATAAGTAGGACCCATGGGGTGCCGTGGAGAAACAGGTCGAACCAGTCTATGGGTCTGACGAGCTTGCCTTTAAAGAGCATCTGCAGTTTTTCCACTATATGAGGCGGGAAAAAAGGGGCGAGACCCAATGTCAGGCAAATGAAAATCAGCGTACCCCAGGACAGTTTGGCCAGCATTTGTTCCATCACGAAATTATAACACAGGCCCTATGCAGGGTCGGTATATGCAAGACAGTACCAGCCTGTTTTATTCATGAACCTGCGGCGGGACAGAGGCCCCTCCCTCATTCTCGCTGCGCTCCTGCGCCAGATCCTTGCATCGTTCATTTTTTGGCTCGTCGCGCCGCTGCGTCTGACCGCTCGTACTTTAAGTTATAATAAGACCGGTTCGGAAAGCCTATGGAATGCCTAAATATAGCAATTAAAGGGGTCGTTCAGGGAGTCGGGTTCAGGCCTTTCGTATTCAATCTTGCAAATCAGCTGTCCGTCAGAGGTTTTGTGACGAACACCTCCGACGGGGTCGTTATAAAAGCCGAAGGCGACAACCTCGATGCGTTTTTAGCGCGGCTCAGGTCCGAGGCGCCCCCGTTGTCCAGCATCGTCAGCATGGAGTCCGTCCCGTGTGAATTCGTGGGATACGGGGATTTTACGATCCGCGAGAGCATGGAGAAGGGGAACTTCACCCTTGTTCCTCCTGATGTGTCGATATGCGATGAATGCCTGAAGGAACTTTTTGCAGAGAAGGACCGCCGTTATCTCTATCCCTTCATAAACTGCACGAACTGCGGCCCCCGGTATTCGATCACGAGATCTGTTCCATACGACAGGAAAAATACAACGATGGCTGTCTTCAGGATGTGCGATGAATGCGCGTCCGAATATGGAGACCCCG
>JBJKOV010000202.1:0-5077 GCA_046707105.1 Thermodesulfovibrionales bacterium | reverse complement strand
TCAAGGCCATGGTGGTCCAGGATTCACGATTTTAGGTTCGTCTTTATGAGGTAGAATGGAATGGATTACCGGTGGCTTCCCCGGGTAAAATTCATAATTTAGGATTCACGAGGGCCGGAAGGAGTGTCAACCCGTGAGAAAGATCATCTGTATTTTCGCGATACTGGCGTTGCTCTCTGCCCAACTTCTTCTTTCCGCCGGTTCCGGTCTTCACCACTCATCGACAAACCGGTTTTCCTATTACATGGCCATCTACCGTGCGTTCTGAAGACTCCCCCCGTACTTCCTCCTATGGCTGTGATATACTGGGGAAAACATTTTGTTCCCAAAGGGAACAATACTGGGATGAGGTATGAAGAAGAACAGATTAGAATCATTTAGCGACGGCGTACTCGCCATTATCATAACCATCATGGTGCTGGAAATGAAGGTGCCGCACGGCGCTGACTTCAGGGCATTAAGTCCGCTCATGCCGGTGCTGTTGAGTTACGTACTGAGTTTTGTGTATTTGGCCATCTACTGGAACAACCACCATCATATGCTGCATGCCACACAACGTGTAACCGGAGGCATTTTGTGGGCAAACCTCCACCTTCTCTTCTGGTTGTCGCTTTTTCCGTTTGTTACAGGCTGGATGGGAGAAAATCATTTTGCGTCTGCGCCGGTAGCGCTTTATGGAGTCGTGTTGTTAATGGCTGCCATTGCATACTGGATATTACAGCGCACTATTATCGCGAGTCAGGGAGATAACTCGTTGCTTGCGCGGGCGGTGGGTCGTGACATCAAGGGGAAGATATCTCCCCTTCTTTACGCCGTGGCGATTCTCACGGCTTCTTTTCAACAGTGGATAGCCGGTGGAATCTATGTATTCGTAGCGCTTATGTGGCTGGTCCCGGACCGGCGGATCGAACGCGTCCTCGGCGAGCGGGAATCATAGTCTGGCATTCAGTTAGAATGTCTGCGTGACCGCATTCTTTTGAGTGCTCCCGCAGCAAGAATCCTCCCGGACCGAGCCTGACGCCTTTCCAATCTGATATAATGGTGCAGAGTATAACTGGAACGTAATACCATGGCGGGCTTGCTTTAACGGGAGGATAATGGAGAACCTGAATGTCCAGGATTTGCTGAGAATGATCGGGGCCGGGACCGGTTTGTTTTATGTGGTTACCGATAATGAACGGTACACGGAAAGAATTGTGGGACAGGCCGCCGAGTGCGTAGAAGGGGCGGGGAGCCCCTATGTATGGACCTGCACCGAAGGTTTCGTCAGGGAAGGAACGTCATTCAAAGAAACGGTGGAACCCCTGCCGGCGCTCGATTTCGCCATCACGCAACCCGGACCCGCCATTTTTCTTTTCAAGGACCTGTACAGATTCTGGAGAGATGACCCTTTCATTATCAGAAAGCTGAAAGATTTTGCCGTACGGGCCATATCAAAGATCCTGATTATCATAGGTGAAGAGGAGTCTGTTCCTGAACCGCTGAGAGAAGACCTCCTGATTCTTTACCAGGGGCTTCCTGTCATAGCGGAGATCAAGGCCCACCTGGAGTCTCTGAAAGAACATATTCCTCCGCTGGCGCAGGCCTGTGCCTCTGATCCTGAGCTGTTGGGGCGGTTGGTGGTGGCGGCCCAGGGGCTTCATCTTGAAGACATCGAGCGCAGCATCGGCGCTTTGGACCGGTCTCAGGTCGGCAGCGGCAACGAAGTAGTCAGGGCGTTCTTCGATACCAAACAGCAGATCATCAGGAAGAGCGGCATCATGGAGTTTGTCGTCAATGATACCACCCTGGACCATGTGGGCGGGATAGAAAACCTCAAGAAATGGCTGGAGCGACGTGAAGCGGCATTCGGCCTGGATAACATCTCTTCCGGTTCAAAGATGCCGAAAGGGGTATTGATCATGGGAATATCCGGCTGCGGCAAATCGCTGTTCGTCAAGGCCATCGCCACCCGGTGGAGCCTTCCCCTTATCCGTCTGGATATGGCGGTTGTTTTTGGGGGGGCGTTCGGTTCCCCGGAGTCCAGCCTGCGCAGGGCGTTCAGGATAGCAGAGGCGATTTCGCCCTGTGTCCTCTGGATAGACGAGATCGAGTCAGGCATTTCATCGCAGGGATTCAAGACTGAAGGAGGCGCCTCATCGCGGGTCCTTGGGTCTTTCCTTACGTGGATGCAGGAGAAGAATGCGCCCGTTTTTGTCGCTGCCACCGCCAATGCCATCGAGATGCTTCCCGCGGAAATGCTGCGCAAGGGACGCTTCGATGAGATATTCTATATGGGGCTTCCCGATGAAACGGCACGGGAAGAAATATTCCGCATTCATATGAGGAAGCAGGGTATCGATCCTTCCGGGATTGATATCCCGCTGCTGGGGCGAATAGCCGACCGTCTCTCAGGAGCTGAAATCGAGCAGGTGGTCAAATCGGCGGCTTTCGAGGGCCTTGCGGATAAGCGTCCCGTAGTCGAAAATGATTTCTTGGCAGCCCTGAGAGGGATCGTCCCTCTCTCGGTGACCATGGCTGAACAGATAAATAACATCCAGGCCTGGGCCTTTAAGCGCGCAGTTCCGGCCTCGGGGGAATTAAGGCGTTAGCGGAACGCAGAGAATGAATCTTCGAGCTGCCGGGAAAAACGGCAGCGGCGATTACCGACTGCCCGGCGCCTGTTCCTGATAGGCGCTCAGGACGTCGGTAAGTGTGGCATAGTAGGAGTCCTCGCCGATGAGTTGAGTCAGCCGCGAGCGGTCCAACTCGGCGCGGACGTTGTCGGAGACCCCCGCCAGCACCAGCCGTATCCCGCGCTTCCTCAAAAAAACCGCAATCGACCGCAGCGTTTCGGCCGCGGAAAAGTCGACGTCGTCGACGGCATTGGCATCGATGCAGAACCAGGAGAGACGGGGTCTGGCCTCTTCTGCCAGCAGGGAGACCTCCCCGGACAGCTGATCGGTGTTTGCATAGTACATAGAGTGAGTGAACCGGTAGACCATAAGCCCTGCCGCGAGCTGTTCGGGGGTAGACACCGGCAGAGGCTGTAATCTCCCGTCCCCGTCTGTTTTGATCACGGCGTTTTTGGGCCTGTAGCCGTGACGGGTATGGGCGACAAGAGAGAGGAACATCGCTGCTACTATACCCTGCCCTACGCCTGCCAGGATCACGATCAGTGAGGTGATGAGGGCCACCCAGAACTCCCAGGGACGTTCAAAAAAGATCCTTCTCATCTCTTTGATATCGATCAGTTCAATGCCGATGAGGAAAACCACGGCAGAAAGCACGGCTCTGGGCATGTAGGAGAGAGGGCCGGTCAGAAAGAGAAGGACAATGAAGACGAAAAGAGCAGCCGCGACCTGCGCGAGCTGGCTCATGCCTCCGGCACTTTCGACCATCTGTGTCTTTGTGGGACTTCCGTTTACAACAAAAGTTCCGGACAGTGCCGCACCGATATTTGCCATGCTGAGGCCCAGCAGGTCGGTGTTCTCGTTGAACCGTTCATTGTGCCGTGAGGCGTACGCCCTGGAAGTGGCAGCGCTCTGTGCCACAATGACTATGAACATGGCAAAGGCAGTCGGCAGCAGTTTCTCCGTCAAACTCCATCCCCAGTGGACTCCCGGCAAGGCTATCACGGGCAATCCTCCGGGGATTGCGCCGAGCGTGTCGACTCCGTGCTCCTGCAGGTGAAAGATCGAGCTGACGCCAATGGAGCAGACGACCGTGATCAGTGCTCCGGGGATTTTCTTCGATATCCTGTTTGCCGCGACGATAGTAAGAAGCGCGGCGGCCGAGAAAGCCAGATCGTAAAAGTTTACATTCCTGACCTGCAGCAGGTCATTTATGATTTCCCCGGCCGGTCCGCGGCCGCGCCCGGCGATACCCAGCATTCCGGAGATCTCGCCCAGTGCGATCTGGACCCCCACACCGGTGAGAAAGCCGACGAGAACAGTGCGTGACAGAAAATCGGCAAGAAAACCCAGGCGGATAAAACGGGCCAGCAGAAGAAGCGCCGCGGCCATAAATGCAAGTGCACCGGCATAGCCCATCCATTGGGACGAGCCGGGTACCGCCATAGTGCTCAGGCCGGCAAAGAGGATCGCTGCAGTGGCTGAATCAGCTCCCACGACGAGATGGCGGGATGAGCCAAAAAGCGAGAACAGAAACATCGGTATGAGCATCGTGTAGAGGCCTGTGATCACCGGAGCGCCAGCTATCTTGGCGTAACCCATCACCTCCGGAATAGCCAGGGCCGCCAGCGTGATGCCGGCGGCGATGTCTATCGATAGATGCGATCGTTCGATAGGCAAAATGCCCTGAAAAATCGGCGGCGTCCGCCGGGACTTTCCCATCAGCTATTCGACATCCGAGGTGACTTCGAATTCCGGATACTGCACCGCATATATGGCAGGTCTGTAGGCGTAAAGTCAAACCTGTCAATCACAGTGTTCTCCATAAACACTACAGTCCCGGCTGTCATTCCTGCAAGCGAAGCGAGTCAGGAATCCTTCTGAAAGCCCGGAAAGATTCCGGACAAGCCGGAATGACGGATTACATGACTTTGCTAAATGATTATTTTTTTGCAACGTTAGGGTAAACAAATGTCCCCCCTGCTTAAATTTCTTTATTGTCTGACGGCGTCGACAGCGCCTGGACAGGAAAAGAGTCGTCTGTAATCAGGCCCGTCTCCTCAGCAAAAGTCTTCGCTTACATAGACCTTCCCGTCGCCGTCACCGGCAACACCTATCCCCTCTCTTTTAAAATAAGGCGTAAGGATATTCAGCCTGTGTCCTTTGCTGTTCATCCATCTTTCCACTACCGACCGGGCAATCCTGTCTTCTGTGTTGTAATGCAAAGAAGTCTTGCCGTCTTCAGTGGATGATGAATTGAGGAGATTATCCTGAGAGATATTTTCCGCCCCCAGGCACACAGTGTCACCTATCCGTATACTGCAGGAAAAGCCGGCGGCCCTGTACCGGTCACAAAAACTTTTCCCTTCCGGGTCTTCATGGGAGAAGAAATTTTGCCGGGCCATATCTTCACTGAATTTTCGGGCTATCCTGTGCAGGGTCACGTCCCATTCCAGAGTCTCCAG
>JBJKOV010000201.1:0-1611 GCA_046707105.1 Thermodesulfovibrionales bacterium | reverse complement strand
TCAGTGTCAGTCGTCAGTGTCAGTAACGGAAACCGGGAGAGGTGATCCATAACGCATACGTGCGGAGCGTAAGCGGTATTCAACTGACACTAATCACTGACACTGACACTAAGTAATACGGAGGAGACATGAAAAAAATCATTGTGATCTTTTTTGCGTTTGCGTTGCTTGTTACGGCATGCCAGAAGAAGGAGGAGGAGGCCCCCAGGTCTTCTTACCCGGCCGGGCCTGTCGAGTCGGGCCCCATGCAATCACTGGATGAAATCAAACTTCTCCAGGACGCCGTAAAGAAAGACCCGGGAAACGTTGAGGCGTGGACAAAGCTAGGCAACGACCTCATGGACGGCGCCCGCTTTGACGACGCGATTGATGCATATCAGAAGGCGCTCGCGCTGGCCCCTAAAAACGTGGATGTGAGGGTTGATATGGGTACCTGCTATCGAAGGACGGGCAGGCCGGAGATTGCCGCCAGGGAATTCAGAAAAGCCATCGAGATAGACCCCAACCACGTGACAGCGCACAAGAACCTTGCCATTGTCCTCGCCTATGATATGAAGGACAATAAGGGGGCGCTGGAGCAGTTCGAAAAGGTACTCGCTCTTGAGCCGAACGCGGAAGATGCCGGGAGGATCAAGATGGAGATCGAGAGGCTGAAGGCTGAAGGCAAAAAGTAAGGTGGTCAGTGCCGGGCATCCTCGAAAGACTCAGGCTCGTCCCCGATAAACCCGGCGTCTATCTCTTCAGGGACCGCAATAATACCATCCTCTACGTGGGGAAGGCCAAGGAGCTGAGAAACCGGCTCAGGAGTTATTTCCAGAGATCTGCCGCCCTGGACACCAGGAAGTCGACCATGGTCAGGGAGGCGGTCGACTTCGAGTATACCGTTACCGCCAACGAGCTTGAGGCCTTTGTCCTTGAGGCGAACCTGATCAAACAGTACAGACCCCGGTATAATATCCTCCTTAGAGACGATAAGAGCTACCCATATCTGAAGCTAACGGTGAACGAGCAATGGCCCTGTATCGAGGTGGTGAGGAGGGTGCAGAAGGACGGCGCGAGGTATTTCGGCCCCTATGTGCCTGCAGGGGCTATGTGGAGCATACTCTCCTTTATCCGCAACAACTTTCATATCAGGACGTGCCGTCGCTCTCTCGACAAGCCGGTGCGGCCCTGCATCCAGAGCCAGATAAAGAGGTGTGTCGCACCCTGTTCGGGCAAGGTGGACCCCAAAGAATACCGGATGATGGTGAACGAGGTGCGGCTTCTCCTTGAGGGAAAGAACAAAGGGCTCATCGATTCGCTCGAAAAGAGGATGATCAAACTCTCTGGAGAGATGCGCTACGAGGAAGCCGCCCTGGAAAGGGACCGTATAAGGGCGATAAAAAAGGTTGCGGAGTTCCAGAAAGCGGTGGCTCCGGGGCTTGGCGATGTCGACGTCATCGGTATGCACAGGAAGGAAAACGGTTGCGTTTTCAAGATACTTTTTATAAGGAACGGAATTATGGTTGGTTCCCGGCATTTCTCCCTGAAGGGGATATACGGGGAGACCGACGGGTACCTGATTAAAAACTTCGTGGGCCAGTTCTACACCAGGCAGATAATCCCTCCACG
>JBJKOV010000200.1:0-3229 GCA_046707105.1 Thermodesulfovibrionales bacterium | reverse complement strand
CTTCCGCGAGAGTCCTGGCGTTATCGATGACCGACTTCTGGTACATCCGAAAGTCTTCGCCCATGGCCTCCTTAAGAGCGACCGCCTTAGCGGCGATGCTATGCACCAGCGGGCCGCCCTGGATGCCAGGAAAAATCATCTTGTCCACAGCCTTCGCATACTCGGCCCTGCACATGATCATCCCTCCCCGGGGACCCCTCAGTGTCTTGTGGGTTGTCGTCGTAACGAAGTCGGCATAGGGGACGGGGGAAGGATGCAGACCAGTGGCGACAAGGCCTGCGATGTGGGCAATATCGGCCATGAAATAGGCCCCGGCCTCCCTCGCGATCTCGGAAAAAATCCTGAAATCGATTATCCTGGAATAGGCGCTCGCACCGACAACGACCATACGCGGCCTCTGTTCCAGCGCGGTCCTCCTTACTTCTTCGTAATCGATATATCCTTCTTTATTGACTCCGTATGACAGGTTCGTGTAAAGCATGCCCGAGAAATTTACGGAAGCGCCATGAGAGAGATGCCCTCCATGACTAAGTTTCATGCCCAGGATCTTGTCACCCGGTTTCAGCATCGCGAAGTAAACTGCCATATTGGCCTGTGTTCCGGAGTGGGGCTGCACGTTGACATGGTCCGCACCGAATATCTTCTTCGCCCTCCCGATAGCCAGGTTCTCGACTATATCGGCATATTCGCAGCCGCCGTAATACCGTTTTCCAGGATAGCCTTCGGCATACTTGTTTGTAAAGATGGAACCCTGCGCCTCGAGCACGGCACGGCTCACATAATTCTCGGATGCAATAAGGAGAATCTTATCGTGCTCCCTGTCTCTTTCCTTGCCGATGGCATCGTAGACTTCCCGGTCGACTATCTTGAGATCTTTACGCTCCATGTCCGCCCAATTTTTCCTCTATGTCTTTGATTTTGATAAGTCTCTTGAGGTGCCTCTGGCCTTCAAAAGGTGTGGAGAGCCATACCTTCACAATTTCCGCAGCCAGATCCTTTCCTATTACCCTTCCGCCCATAACGAGGATGTTGGCGTCATTATGCAGGCGGCTCATCTTCGCTGAAAAAAGATCATTACAGAGGGCTGCCCTGACGTTGGGGAATTTGTTTGCAACCATGGACATGCCGAGTCCGGTGCCGCAGATCAATATCCCTTTTTCTATCTCTCCCGACGATACGAGTTCGGAAACCTTGACGCCGAAATCCGGATAATCGACGGATTCCGTTCCGTTGGTGCCGCAGTCGACATATTCCACATCAAGCCCCCTGAGCAGACCCAGAATCTCTTCCTTAAGCCCGAAGCCGGCGTGATCACAGCCAATCGCGATTCTCACTCGATACCTTTCTGTCAGTCCCTGTTATTCCCTGCCTCTGGAACTGCGCGGGGCACATTTGTAACGGCATATTATCTTATCCGAGAGAAGAATTCTAAGTCAAGAAAGTGGCCACTCCGCGCTCATAGTGACGTAACTCTCAAGCCCTTGAAATCTCGTGGCATTTCTTCTGCTTTGAGGTAAAATATAAAAGAATAAACGAGTGTTATTCCTTTTCGGCATTTTATGGAACAGAAAAAGAAGATATTGATTTCGGAGAATTCGAGAAAAATTCTTAAGGAGGATTTTTCTCAACTGAAAGAGCCTGTAAACATTATTGTCTTTTACGACGATAAGGAGAACAAGCCTTTTAATGAATTCTCAAGAGAACTTTTGAAGGAGCTTTCAGAGATCTCCGACAAGATAAGACCCAGGTTTGAACAAATAGGGGGAGAACTGTCCGGGAAGTACAAGGTGTCCCGCACTCCTACCCTTCTCATAGATCCGGAAAAGTATCACATCCGGATCACAGGGGCGCCTGCCGGGGAGGAGACCCGCACGCTGATGATATCGCTGCTGATGGCTTCCACCGGCGGAACCATACTTTCTGACGAGGGTAGAAAAAGACTGACAGAGCTTAAAGAACCGAGGGATATCAAGGTATTTGTGAGTCCCACCTGCCCTTATTGCCCGCAGCAGGCAGCCCTGGCGGTGGCTGCCGCTATCGAAAAGCCGGATCTGGTGAGCGTCGAGATAATAGAGATATTCGAAAACAGGGACCTTGCGGTACAGTATGATGCGCTCTCCGTTCCACAGACGTTCATAGACGATCACCTCGTGGGACTCGGTCTTCAACCCGAGGAGGTCTTCGTGGAAGAGATCCTGACTGCGACTCCAATAAAAGTCCGGGGCCATGGGGAGGCCGAGACGGGTGAGAAGGATCTGGTTATTGTGGGAGCGGGGCCTGCCGGACTGACTGCGGCTATTTACGCTGAGCGCAGCGGGCTTAAATCGGTCATACTCGAAAAAAGCAACATCGGCGGACAGGTTTCGATCACGCCCGTTGTCGAGAATTACCCGGGCTTCACGAGGATAGGCGGCAAGACGCTTATGGACATGATGGCGCAGCAGGCAGTCAACTATACTGACATCCGCGAAGGTGAAGAGGTCATAGAAATACGGAGAACCGACAGCCGCTTCGAGGTCATCACCAACAGGATGAAATATACGGCGAAGGCGGTTCTCCTGACGACAGGCGCAGAGAGTAAGAAGTTGGATGTACCGGGGGAAAAGGAATTCCAGGGCAGGGGTGTCAGCTACTGCGCAGCCTGCGATGGATATTTTTTCAAGGACGGCAAGAAGGTGATCGTGGTGGGAGGCGGCAACACCGCTGCGACGGAGGCTCTTTATCTGAAAAACATCGGCGTGGACGTGAGCATCGTCCACCGTAGGGACGAGCTGAGGGCCGAGATGTTCCTGCGGAAGAGTCTTGAAGACAGCCGGGTCCCCATCCTGTGGAACACGGTTGTAAAGGAAATTCTCGGCGATAAACTCGTGAAGGCCGTAACGCTCGAAGGCCTTGAAGACCGATCGGTTAAGAATATTCCTGTCGACGGCGTCTTTATAGCCATCGGATATGTGCCCAATAATGAGCTGGCCTCACGCTTGGGAATAGAGGTGGACAGGGAAGGATACCTGAAAGTCGATTCAAGGCATAGGACAAATGTGCCGGGGATTTACGCGGCCGGCGACATAACGGGGGGCATCAAGCAGATCGTCACCGCTGTAAGTCAGGGGGCGGTCGCCGCAATGACGATATTCGAAGATATCGCGCATCCTTACTGGAAAGAGACGCCGAAGTCCGCAGATATCACAAACTGAAACTCACCGATCGTCCTGTAAAAGGCAGTTAACAA
>JBJKOV010000199.1:0-3745 GCA_046707105.1 Thermodesulfovibrionales bacterium | reverse complement strand
CCAGATCTTTCCATACCACCCTCTTTCCGTTTTCGTCGGCGAAGGGATGGGCTACGCGACCCTTGCCTTCCCATTCAAACCACTCCGGATGGTCCTTAAGTAAATTCGAATCCACGCTGCAGTGGTTTATCACCAGGTCCACCATAACCCTGAGGCCCATCTTCTCTGCCGAGTCGATAGCCGCTTTTACCTGTTCGCGCGGAGCAGCGGGGCTTTCCTTGTCCAGGAAAAGAGGGTTAAAGTCAAAATAGTCCGCTATGGAGTAAATACTCCCCGACTTTCCCGTCACCTGAATTGGGTTGACGAAGATCCAGTTGAATCCCATTGCGGCAGCGCGCGCCAAGTGTTTCTCCCAGCCGGAGAATTTGCCTGCCAGCAACGGGAACAGGTTATAAATGATCATCTTTTCAGGTGGCCTCATAATTTTTCTCCTTTAGTAATCTGTCAGGATTCTTTCCGTCAGACAGAAAAAATTCAATCCCGCTTCCAATTCTCATAAAAATGTCTGCACGCCTCCTCAACAAGCATTTTATTCTGAGAGAGTACGGCGAGCCAGAAGTTCATCCTTTCGGCGTTGGTCCTGTCCCGCCAGTGACCGAAGAAATGCGAAGCGTCGTCAACGGGTATCCTGCCGTTGCCGGGATGTATTTCCAGGGAGAAGGATATCCTGTCGGGCGGCAGGAGTCTGAGCGGCGCGCCGACGATCGATGAAAGCCCGGAAAGACCGTACATAAGACCCAGAGACCTGCTGCCCCTGAACTCAAAGGGCAGGGGGAGCGTATCGAGAAAACTCATGTGGTCCGATACGCCAAAGGGACTGGAGGCCGAAAGAGGATGGCCGTCATGCAGGTGGAAATGGACCGGCTTGCCCATGGCTCCCAGTTCACCGATTATACGAAGAGTTTCGGGCAATGCCGCGTCTGCGGCGCGGGCGATGTCTTCCATGAGGTCCTTCACGCCCGGGTCGGCGGTTCTTATATCGCAGACATCCATGCCGGGGTGCAGTTGCGAAAACACCTCGCGCGTTTTCCATATTCCGACGTGACCTGTGTCGATGCAGGGGGCGATATTCTTAAGAGCTTTAATTCGGCTGAAAACATTTATGAAGACCTCCGTATCCAGTCCGGATGTATATTCCAGAAACAGATACAGACCGTTTTCGCGCAACGGGGAGTCCAGTTTTTGCAGGGCCTCCGCATAATCGTCGAATCGGGTGGCTGCTTCCACCTGATCATGGACAACCAGACCGAAGACGCGACCGGCCGCCTTCGCAGCAAAGTCAGTGACAGTTTTACAGGCCTCTCTATCGAGGAGATCGAGCCGGCGTTCCAGGTGAACGACCGCCGGTGTTTCGGTATGAGGCTTGAACTGCACGAGATATTCGAGTTCTCGCGGCGTTTCAGCATAGAATTCGGTCCCGAGTCCGGCCTGGTCGAAGCGGAGACTTGCCAGTTGCAAAAGGGCATCGTCACCATCTATCCTCTTTTGGAAAAGAGCGAGTATGGACGGGCAGGAGAGGGACTTTCTCCTCATGGCTGTCATGGCCTTCTTCAATTTACCCCCTGCTGCGGTCTCGACTGTACAAGATAGATATCTTCTCCTGAGATCACGCCTTCGATGTCCTGAGGTCTGCCCAGGTTTTTCTCCACAAAGGCGGCAACATTCATCAGTCTTTTCCCCAGGGCTGTCCTGAGTCTGTCGTCGGTCGAGAGCGTTGTCCGGGAATAATCCATTACCTTCCTTGCCAGCTCACCCGGAGACCCCGGCACGAAGGCCCGGCTGAAGCTTGCGAAGGACAGCATCCGGACGACTCCGGTATTCTTGCCGCAAACCATGCGATAAGGTGCTCCAGGCACCTTACCGGCGGCGAGAGTCTCCCCGAGTCCTGCTGCCAGCTCCATATATACCTCATCCCGTTTTCCCGTTGTCGGATTTACAGTATGCATGATAAACGAGTATTCAGGTACTATCATCTCCTGAATCAGGACCGCCATGCGGGCGTCTTTATGGGGAATCCCGAGGCGCGTCCTGCTCATTACGGCCCTGGTTGTCCAGAGGGAAGCCCAGACGGACTTGAGCGCATCTCCAACCCGCCAGGGAGGTACGTTTGCGGCGGTTTCGTAAAGGCCCGCCCCCGAGAGTCCCTCCAGATCTTCGCAGTTTGAGCTGGAACGGACCATCAGCCTCTTTTCCGGTCCGAACAACTCTTCTATCGCGTGCAATAATTCCGCCTCCAGTTCGGTCTCTGTGATTATCTCCTTTATCCTGGCAGGAATACTCTCTCGCCCTTCCGTATCGGCGTCCAGTCTCCGGATGAGAGATTCATATTCGCTTTCGAGCCCGGTGCTTCCCTGCAACGACTCTTCAAGCGTCCCGAAGGGTATAGCCGCGCACGGCGGCGTACGGAAACCTGCTTCAGCGATATGCGACAGTTCGGCGAGTCTCCTTGCTCCAAAGGCCTTGCCCCCCCCGCTTTCGAGGGTAATCTGCTCAATATCGAGCAGCCTCTTTCCCCCGGCCATAACCACGGCAGGGAGCCTGATATGAGCTGCCGGCAGCCTCTTTCCGGTTTCTTCCGTCCGGCCCCTTGAAACGGTATACCGCGCATCTTCATTTCTGGCGTCGAAGGTAACCGTCTTTCCCTTGAGGGTGTGGAGATCGGCAAAGAGTTTTTCATCCTCGCAGACGGCAAAGACGACCCCGCCCTGCCTGGCGCGGACCGCCAGGTGGGAAAGGTGCGGCGTCTCGTTGGGAACTATTATTCCCTTAACTTCCGGCGGTATTTCCTCATCCCCCTCAAACTTCCCGATGACGGCGATAACCGGCCGGGCAGGGGCCGCCGACAGACCGGAGAGGTTTGATGCAACCTTCATTATGCCGGAGACCTGTCCAGGGACGATTATGTCCCAGGCTGGAAGGGCCGCTTTTTGCCTGATATTACGCAGAAGAAACTCGGCGAGCTTCGAGAGCTGGAAAACCGGGTGGCTCCTTATTTCCGATTCGGTGAATACACTTATAGCCCTCCGGTCGACACCCAGAGCGCGGCCGAGTCTTTCAGACCTTTCCGGGAAGAGAGACAGTATCGAGCGTGTGTAAACTTCGGCGAGCCTCAGACACCTGTCGACGGTTGCCTTGAGCCTGAGAAGCTGGTTGCGGCTGCCCTCGTCGAAGTCCTTTCTCCATCTGCCGACCTCCGAGACGATGGCCCCGGTTTCCTCCTGATCGAACCCGCTGATGCCCAGGTTTTCAACCGTCATACCGAGACAATGAAGTGCGGTCTGCCATGGAACTGCGGCCTGAAGTACGAAATCGTTGAAGAGCCCGCTCAAGAGGACAAATGAAAAATCCTCCATGCCGATATCGGCGGCAAGCAGCTGCTGGGCTTCGGAATCATCCTTCCCGTGCAGCCGGCCGGAGAAAAGTTTCCGGAGCTGTGTGAGAAGTTCGAAGACCGTCATTAAGTCTTCAGTCGTTTCAGAGGATGCCTTGTCATCCAGAAAACGTTTTATGATGCCGGCTTCCCTTTCGCCTGAAGTCTCCGCAATCGAGGTGAGCCGCTCATCGAGAGAACCGGCGTTGAAGAACTCCTCCAGTTCGCGGTGGAACTTTTTGAATTCTTCGACGAAGGAGGGAGGATAGTCCGCAGCCGGGGACGTAATTCTTTTCAGAAGGCGGGACGAAGTTATAAGGTCTTCCGGTCCTGCATTTCGGTGAAGCTTGTTCTGGAGGGTCGTCTTGATCTCCC
>JBJKOV010000198.1:0-7829 GCA_046707105.1 Thermodesulfovibrionales bacterium | reverse complement strand
GAAAAACCGGAAGTGGAGAAGAAGATAGCCTCCCTTAAGGAAGAGAGGAAGGCGGATGATTCCAAGCTTATCGAGGGACAGACGCCTTCCCTGGCCGCCGCCGCTCTCCAGGACATCGTGAAGGGTGCCGTTACCGCCAGGGGAGGAACGATATCGAGCGAGCGGGTCGGCAAACAGGACGACCTCGGTCATTTCAGGGTGATTAACGTCAGCATCGACACCGTACTGCCCGATGTAAGAGCACTGGGGGATATACTTTACTCCCTGGAAACACGCACACCATACCTGGTGATCAAAGAAATGGACACACGGATCAGGAACTACAATGACCCGAGGGAGCTCATGGTGAAGCTTGATGTATCGGCCATAACGAGCGCAAAATAGAATGCAAAAAATAAGATATTTTCTTCGCAATGTCAACGTTCTTAACATTCTGCTGGCGGGACTTCTTATTGCCGTTGCCTATTTCACCTTTTCCCCCGGCTCTTCCGTCAGGGTCAGACATAGGAAGCCGGTTGTAAAAAAGACGGCTGATAAAAAGCCAGGTGAAGCAAAAAAGGCAGCTCAGGACGAAAAAAATCCTTTTCCGACGGACTATATGATAATAGCGGAACAAAACCTGTTCCATCCGGACAGGAAAATACCCGAGCAGAAGACTCAGAAGCAGGCGGTAGCACTTCCAAAACCGGACTTTATTCTCGATGGGACCTTGATCACAGACGATCTGAAAATAGCGTTCATGGAGGACAAAAAGGCGCCCGTGAGCACTCCGGGGAGGGCTAACAGGCAAACCCCCCTCAAGATCGGGAACTCTTTGAGCGGCTTTACCCTGATGGAAATAGATAAGGACAGGGTAGTAATGCAGAGGGGCGAGGAGAAGATGGTAGTCGCACTGGAGAGTCCGGAAAAATCCAAAACACGTCAATCTCAGCAGACAGCGTCTGCTCCACCGGGCTTCCGACCGCCACAGGCAACATCTGCCGGAGCGGTCCGTCAGAGTGCGGAAATTCCCCGCTCCACGCCAGGGCAGCGGCAAAATCCAAGACAGCAAAACGCAACACAGAGGTTCTTGAACATGTTTAACAGGAGGGGCCGTTGACGGACAGGGGTTCCTGCGAAATGCCCGTCTAATCCCTGTAGCAAAAAAAACGCATGATAGAATCAGCCGCTTCTGCTTCTTCCATCACATAAAAAGCCTCAAAATAGCCTTTTTTCTGGACAAAGATTGATCTGTGGGCATTTAGCCCCAGAGCTGCGTCGACATAGACCTCGGGTTTACCGTAAAGACTGGCGCGATAATTGAGAATTGCCTGTTTCTTCAACTCGGCGGTTCCGGTTATTTCGACGAGACAATTGAACCTGAGAGTAGAATATACTTCGTAAAAAGCCAATTTAAAGGAGGGGGAAGCCTCCAGAAGCCTGAGGCCGATGTGAGACGCAGCGATGTGGTCTGCATGGTAGTCGATCGGCGAAGGCGCAAAAATGACTTCCGGTGTTCTTTCTTTGATAATCCCGGCTAGCCTCTGAAAAATTTCTTCACTGTATCTCCCGATTTCCCCGTCGGGAAAATCGAGAAAGATGGTCTTGCACCCCAGCAACTGAGCCGAACTGATAGCCTCCTTCTTCCTTACACCGGCCACCTCCGCCGAGGCTTCTCCATGCAACTTCTCGCCGTTCGTGAGGAATATCAGCGTCAAATCTGTTCCGGCCAGGTTGAGCAGTCTGAGAGTGCCTGAGCAGCCCAATGCCTCGTCATCGGGATGGGGAGCGATAACAAAGGCGGTCCGGGCTTCGATCGAAGTAAGAATCATCCGCGCTGTCTCTCTTTCATAGACTTTTTCCCGCCATATTTCTTAGACTATTCCTTAGTATGCAGAAGCTTCCGGAACCCTCAGCAGAGTCCGAAGAGGAAACTACGTCCTGCCCCTTGTGCAAGTCGTCAAACGATTCTATTATACACACTTTCGGGAAACTGCACGTTGTGTTATGTCAGGATTGCGGTCTCCATTACTTGAATCCGAGGATAAAGGAACCGGTCATGAAAGAACGGTATGAACGCAGAAGTTATTTCTCGGGCGGAAACGCGTCAGGATATGACGACTATTACATGCAGGAAATCAGCCTAAGGCTCACTTTCAGGAGATTCCTCAAAGACCTGAAGAAATTCGTCCCGCGAGCTGAGAATCTGCTTGAGGTAGGTTGCGGGTATGGTTTTTTTCTGGACGAGGCGAAAGAGTTTTTCTCCCGCCGTACAGGTGTCGAACTTTCCGCCGAGGCGGGGATGACAGCGCAAAAGACAAGCGGTGCGCGCGTCCATATCGGCAGCGCTTTCTCGCTGCCTCCTGAGATTCAGGACTTCGATATAATAATAATGATCAATGTAATTGAGCATGTATATGAGCCGTTGCCCCTGCTTCTATCTCTCCGTGAACGCCTTACGGCGGGGGGCGTGATGGCGCTGGCAACCCCCGACATCGGCAGTTTCTGGTATAAGATAATGAGAAAGAGGTGGCCGTCCTTCAAGATACCTGAACACGTTGCATTTTATGACAAAAAGACCCTTTCGAATTTATTGAATAAGGCAGGCTTTCGGTCAGCCGGGACAATTCCATACTCGCACGCGTTCCCCATGGGAGTAATATCGAAAAAATTCGGGATCAATCTTCCGGGGGGATTGGCGGAAAAGATTTTATGGCTGCCCCAGGTGATGTTAGCGATCTGCGGCAGAAAGTAGATCGCATTTTTCGTCACGAGTGATAAACAGGAGGTAATTGACAATCACATCGCATCGCCAACCGGCGTCAGCACGGGAGCGCCTGCTGCAGGTGCTTCCATTTATTATCGCTCTTTCATACATGGCGGCCTTCAGCGTTCTTGACAATTACCCGTACGCCCTTTCGTCACCGGACGACCAAGGCCTGTTTCAACGAATAGCAATGAACCTCCTCAATAGAGGGGCCTTCTCAGGAAGCCTCAGCGGGCCTGCGGTTTTCTGCCCCACCAGACCGCCACTGTACCCTTTAATTCTGGCTCTTACGTGGAAAATCAGCGGGGGAATGTCTCTGCTTCCCATACGCATCATTCAGGTGGTCAGTTATCTTCTTACACTGTACTTGATATCACAGATCGCCTCTATGGTTGCGGGCGGCGACAGGAAGTACGGTCTCTTCAGCGCGCTCTTCGCCTCCATTATCCCTTTCGCGGCGGCGGCCACTCACGTTATATTGACAGAGAGCCTGACACTTTTTTTTCTTACCATGGCGGTGTTCCTCGCAGTTAAATACAGGACTAAACCAAGCCGCTTTTTCCTGCTCCTTCTCGGGATAAGTCTCGGACTGCTGGTTTTACAGAGGCCAACATTCATGCTCATCCCGGTTGTTTTCCTTGGGTACGTCCTGCTTTCCCCGAAAATCACGAAGAGAAACATAATTCCGGTAGCCCTTCTCATAATGCTGCCTTTGACCGCCGTGGTAGCGCCATGGTCGCTGTATGCAAGGTCGGAGACTGGTTCCTGTGCCCTCGTCAGGACGGGCGTGGGTTTCAACCTGATGCAGGGAATCGTCCGGAGTAGTCCCCCCCTGCTCGATAAGTTTTTTGATGACTTTCGTCATTTCCAGGCAGGCGACTTCGACAAAAACGAAATGACCGGCAGGATCGACGCCCTGCTTCACTCGAAGGAGGATATACCCACGCAGGCAGGCTATTTTTCCCCTGATATTGCGAGACTTATCGATTTTGCCCTCGCCACCTACATTGCAACATGGCATCCGCAGCCGCCCGATCCCCACCGCGTAATAAAGTGCGACCTTTTCCTGAAAAAGGCCGCCTCCTCCTGGATCAGGCACTACCCGCTCAGCTTCCTCCGGATTGTTTCGGCCAATCTGAACACCCTTCTGCTCGGAGATTTTCAGCCGCTTGTCTACCGGCAGATGGAGGGATATCCATATCTTTACACCGCTGCCGTGGAACGGGTGTTATGGCTTCTTTTCGCCGCAAGCACCCTTGTCCTCCTCCGGCGGCGGCAGCTTAATATCGTTTTTTTCCCTCTGGCGATCGTTTTATACCTTATAATAGTACATTGGCCGATGCACACAGAACCGCGTTATTTCATTTATGCTTACACCTTCATGCCGATCGCGGTCGCGGCCCTTGTGCCGGGCCGCCTTCCCCGAAATGAATCCGGACCCCATAGACCAGGCCATCATGGATAAGAATCTTCTCTCAATAGTGATCCCTGCGTACAATGAGGCCGATTTGTTGCCGGACACCCTTAGCGCGGTCCGCAGTCAATTGGACCGCGTGGAGATGGCCCACGAAATCATAATCGTCGACGACGGATCCTCGGACGGAACCTGGGACCTTCTCTCCCGCATGTCGCGGCAGCAGCCGGAAATAAAGGTAATAAGGTTGAGCCGGAATTTCGGCAAGGAATCCGCCCTCGCTGCAGGCCTGAAATTCGCCTCCGGCAACGCCGTAATCGTGATGGACTGCGATGGACAGCATCCCCCCGAGCTTATACCGGAAATGGTGAGGCGATGGCGGGAGGAAACCGCGGACATTGTGGAAGGGGTCAAGACCGGTCGTGGGAATGAACCTATTTTCTCAACGCTGAGGGCAAGGGTGTTTTACTGGCTTATGAAAAAGCTTACAGGCATGGACCTTGACAACGCGTCGGACTTCAAGCTCATCAACAGAAAGGTAGTTGACGCACATAATAGTCTGCCGGAAAGTGCCAGGTTCTTCAGGGGCATAATTTCATGGATGGGGTTCAAGAGGGTCCAAATCCCTTTTTCAGTTGGACAAAGAACAACGGGACGGTCCAGGTGGTCTTTGTTGCAGCTCATCCGCCTGGCTCTGCGCGCGTCCACATCTTTTTCCTCCGTTCCCCTTCATCTTATCACGATAATGGGTACGGTGACACTGATAGTCAGCGCGATACTCGGGATACAGACACTCTATATGAAATTTTCTGGTGCTGCAGTGAGTGGCTTTACGACTGTGATTCTCCTGCTTCTCTTTATTGCCAGCGTTCTAATGCTCAGTCTTGGGATAATCGGAATTTATATAAGCAGGATATTCGAGGAGGTAAAGCAGCGACCCCGTTTCGTCGTCCGGGAGACGATTGGCATGGAAGATAAGTCTCCGTCTAATGTCAAAGCCGGTTGACGAGGTCGTACGTCTGATCTTGCGGTCTTGCACAAAAACCATATTCGCCCGGTAACAGCTCCCATAGGAAAACGCAACCAAGACTGATGAACTGAGGCACCACGCAACAGATTCCGGCTTGGCCCACCAACTTACTTCCGCTCCCACGTGATCTTCTGATCTTTAGAAAAATCCACATACCATTCAGGTGAAAGAGTCAGACGGCCATCCGGGCATTCCCATCCTATCCTTATATAACACGCGATTCCCATGCTGCCGCGTGCCTCAAGTCGTCGCGGAGAGTACATCATCATCGGATAAAGCCCGGACCTGTAACCCACAAGGACGAAGTACCGCCCGGTCGTGGAAGGACCAAGCGCGTAACGTATCGTCCCCTGGCTGACTTGCAGGGAAACTCTAAGAGGCATGTCAGCTACCCGGGCCAGATAAGCAGCCCTCTCTTTCCGGTACTCCGACGTAATCTCCACCATGCGGTCTGATGCCTTGTCAAAGGAAAAGATCCTGACCCGCTCAAGGGCAGGGGCGTCCACCTTGCCCGGAAAAGCAAAAAAGCCGGCAGTGACAAGAGGACTTGTCTTCCCCTCTTCGGCCTTAAAAGACGCCAGATTTTCAAAGTAATGAGGCGGCGCATAAAAGGGGAAGGCATTCACCATGAGGACACTGCTATCATTGGACATAAAGAATTCTCCCTGTATCCGCAATGGTTCAAGCACCGTGGTCTTCTGGGTCTGCAGCCATCGCCATGATCCTGAGAGTGTGATAATGACAAGAACAATCAGGACAATGATTGGGCCGTAACTGAAAAACGCGGCAGGGCGCCCCGAAAAGCCATGGTCATGAAGCGTGCCCGCAGCCAGAGCAGCAGATATAGCCAGGAATGCGGCAATTGAAAAAGCCAGTCTATGAAGAAAGAAATCTCCAGCAGCGCCGGAAAGGTCTGCTGCAAGCAGGGGCACGGAATAGGCAGCAGCAACCGATACGCACGCAAACAAGAGGCCGGAGTATCTCCTTCTGACAATGAGGGAAACCGTCCCCGGCAGAAAAAGTAACCCCATGCAAATCCCTGCCGCCTCCGAGAAGAAACTTGTCTTTCCTCCTGAGAACATGGAGACGGAGGCGATAATGCCGCGGGGAAACCTAACGACAAGTTCCACAAGGCGAGCGAGGGAGAAAACCGGATGGGACCCAGTCCCCCCGATGATGTCCCCTATCATTACTCGTCTCCACCAAAACGTGAACACCAGTACTGCGAGGAAAGGAAGCGCGCACTTCAGCCGCTCTCGGAAGCCTGCCTCCGGAAGAACAAGGATTATCATGCCCACAGGCACATAGATTTCCTTCGCGGCGACAGCACCGAGAAGAAAGATAGACCCGCCGAGGGAAAGAAGCAGCGACTTTCGTCGAACGGCCTCGATGAAACAAATGAGGGCCAGAAGACTCAAAAAAAGCCCTTGGATATAATGTCTCGCCATAAGCACATTGGCTACAACTGCCGAAGGCGCGCTTGATAGAAAAAGCAGTGCCCCGAGGAAGGCGAAGCGCCAGTCTACGTATTCTCTCAACAGTAAATATACTGCGGCCGATGCCAGCCACAGGATACCGAGCTGATGAGCGTAAAACCAGTAGGGACTGAGTCCGAACAGGAAAAAATCGGTGCGGTAGGAAAGCATAATCATGGGAGTCAGGCTCTGGACACTCACTGCGCGCCATACGGCCGGCACAAAAAAGAAGTCTAATGGATTATGCTTAATTGCAGTCCGCAGCAGAAAGGCGTCATCGAAAAGCCAGAACCCCGATAGAACTCCGTGATACCGGAGCAGGACGAACGCTGCCAAAAAGGAAAATACGATAGCGGATCGGTACCTGCCCACAGCGTAGTATTATATCATAATCATGGTAGAATTTTTCCCGCAGATACTGAAACTCCCCGCCCCAAGGGGCGGGGCATCTTTGGCGCAGCTCAAAACAGCTGCGAAGGCACTTGCTCGATATCACGATGATGCCTGATATATTTATCAATGACTTGCCGAGTCATGCGGGGGTCAAAAGCATAGGGAAGAGCAAGCCACGGGGTCAAATAGCTGACGGAGATTTTTTGCCAGACCCTGGGAAGAAAAAAAATTCCCACAGAGGATACTGCAGCATATATCTTAGATTGTACGTATCGTCGTAGAGCCAGAAACTCCCGAGCGCCCTGTGATAGAGTATCGCAATAAGAACCGCAAAAAACGGGTAGTCTGCGCCTGCAGAATCGCACCGGAAGACGCTGCTGGAACCGGCAGGATGTTTCACCCCCTCCCACCCCCGCATACTATACCACCAAAGGATCTTCAAGAAGCAGAATCACCAATAATTATAGTTCTCGATTAATTATTTTGCAACTGAAGTGTTATAATGAAAAGCGATGCGTAGAACACTGAGCTTTTGCGATACGGGCAATTGAAAGAGTCTCCGGCCTGTCATACGGTAATCCGGCATGAAATTTGAGTATTTCAAAGAAATGATGGCGTCCCCTGTCACTGTGGCCCGAAATTTCTTCCTATTCAGGCATATCCTCTGGCAGATGGTCCTGAGGGACATTCAGGGCAGATTTGCGGGGTCCATAGGAGGTCTTCTCTGGAACTTTATTCACCCCATCCTGATGTTCACTACATATATTATCG
>JBJKOV010000197.1:0-4484 GCA_046707105.1 Thermodesulfovibrionales bacterium | reverse complement strand
GAAGGCAAGGGCCGTCTCCCAAGTGAATGGATTAGATTAATGAATAGCCGCTATTCAGGTCAAGGCCGTCCGGCCCCGTCGCCGGGGCAATCTCCCGCCGATATGAGAGACATTAAGTTCAAGAAATCGAAGCGATGCTCTCATCGAAGCCAGGTAGATCTCTTTTCCTGCTTCTGACAGCAACTGCCCTCGCTTGCCGGGGCTACGTCTGACTGATAACTGTTCTATGCCTCGCAACTCTTGGAGATTTCCGGTTATAACTGACACTCACCGCCGGTCTGCAAACATGTCAGGACTTACCTTCCTTATTCATGCCGCCCGACGCGCTTCTGCTTTGACGCCAAAGCGAAATAGTCATTGCCTTTAACCTGCCTAACGTATTATCATTAATAACTTTTTTGGATACGGGGATGTGTCGGCAATTAATGCAACGGACGTTATGAAAGGTCGTTAATCTTGACAACTGAGAAGATCACCCTCTCTCAACTGGAGTCCTTTCTCTTTAAAGCGGCCGACATCCTGCGGGGCAAAATGGACGCCTCGGAGTTCAAGGAATTCATCTTCGGCATGCTCTTCCTGAAGCGCCTCTCCGATGAGTTCGACCGCAAGCGCGATCAACTCCGCAGGAAGGATTTCGCCCATCTCCAAGACAGGACCGAGCTGATAAAGGAACTGCTTGAAGACAAGACCTCCTACGGCGAGACGTTCTTTGTGCCGGTCCGCGCCCGGTGGCATGAGTCCTGGACCGACGAAAACGGAGACACGGTCCCGGCCCTGAAGGACCTCAAGCACGATATAGGCAATATGCTGAACAAGGCGATAGCGGCGGTGGAAGAGGAGAACGACGCTCTCGCCGGGGTGCTCAAGAACAACATCGATTTTAACGCAGTCAAAGGAAAGACCAAGATCCCGGACCAGAAGTGGAAGGACCTGCTCGATCACTTCAACCAGCCCCGGTTCGTGCTGATCAACGAGAATTTCGAATTCCCCGACCTCCTTGGCGCGGCGTATGAATACCTGATCAAGTTCTTTGCCGACAGCGCAGGCAAGAAAGGCGGAGAGTTCTACACACCGGCGGAAGTGGTCCGGCTGCTTGTCCAGCTTACCAAACCCGAGGCGGGCAACGAGATCTACGATCCGACATGCGGCTCCGGAGGCTTTCTGATCCAGGCTCATCAGTATGTCGAGGAGCAGGGACAGGACCCGAATGACCTTGCCCTCTTCGGGCAGGACTCAAACGGCACGGTCTGGTCGATCTGCAACATGAACATGATCCTCCACAACATCACACGTTTTACCATAGAGAACGGGGATACACTGGAGGACCCGCTGATTCTGGATAAGGGACAGGTGAAGAAGTTCGACCGCGTGCTTGCCAATCCGCCTTTTTCGCAGAACTACTCCCGTGCAAACATGAAATTCTCCGGCCGCTTCCGGGAATGGTGCCCCGAGACGGGCAAAAAGGCGGACCTGATGTTCGTGCAGCATATGCTCGCCAGTCTCAGGACCCGCGGGCATATGGCGACGATTATGCCCCACGGCGTGCTCTTCCGGGGCGGCAAGGAGAAGCTTATCCGGGAGATCTTTATCAATGACAACGTGATAGAGGCGATCATCAGCCTGCCGCCGGGTCTCTTTTACGGGACAGGCATCCCCGCCTGCGTGCTGGTATGCAACAAGAACAAGCCGGACAGCCTCAAAGACAAGGTGCTGTTCATCAATGCGGACCGGGAATACGCCGAGGGCAAGGCCCAGAACAAGCTACGGCCGGAAGATATCGAGAAGATCGATTTTGTCTTTACACACAAGCTTGAGATCCCGAAATACAGCCGGCTTGTCGACAGGGGCGAGATCGTGGGAAAACACGATTATAACCTTAATATCCGCCGCTATGTGGACAACACTCCCGATCCGGAACCGGAGGATGTGCAGGCACACCTGATCGGCGGCATACCGGAGGCCGAAGTGATTGCGCACAAGGCCAATCTTGGCCGCTTCGGGATAAAGCCGGAAACGATCTTCAGGCCCGAACGTCCGGCTTATCTCGCGTTCAATGCCGGGATAGAGAACAGGCCCGCAATCAAAACAGTTTTGGAAGCGAACCAGGCCCTGAAGCAGACCCTGACAAACCACCACAATGCGCTCGAAGCCTGGTGGGACGTAGCCCGAAACGACTTTGCGGGTCTCAGTAACGGCAGGAAGATGCCCGAAGTGAGGCAGGAGCTTTTGACCACGCTGAAGGATAAACTCATACCACTGATTGTGCTTGACGAATTCAAGAGTGCAGGGGTATTCGTTAACTGGTGGCGGCAGATCCGCTATGACCTCAAGACCATTGTCTCGATAGGCTGGCATCACAGCCTGGTACCCGACGAGTACCTGATTGCAAAGTTCTTCCGGAAGGAGGCCGATGAGATCGAGTCGCTTGAGGCCCGGATCGGCGAGGCACAGAGCGAGCTTGCAGAGGCGGTTGAGACGGCACAGGAAGTTGCCGCCTACGAGCCGGAAGAGGATGAGACTGTCACCGCCGCAGTTATCAAAAAGGCGCTCAAGGAGCTGATCGCCGACCTGAAGGACAGTAAAGGTGAGTCGGCGAAAAAGGAACTGAAAAATCTCCAGTCTCAGGAAAAGGCGATCATTGAGATTGAAAAACGCATTAAGGAAAGTAAGAGTGAGCTGAAAACCAGGACCGATGAACTTGAACTCAAGCTCCAGCTCAAACGCCTCGGCGGCGAAGAGTTCAAGGCAGAGAGCAGGGGGATGCTCCTGCAGGTTGAAGCTCAACTGGCAGATCTTGACGGCAAAAACAAAGAGGACAAGAAAAAGATCGCCGCCTTAAGCAGGGACAGGGCAGTGCTCGAAGAACGGCTCGCAAAGACAGACGGCATTCTCGTCGCCATCGGCGGCCGGCTTACCGAAGAGGAGTCCCGGCAGCTGATCCTGAAAAAGCTCTACGACCTGGCAGGAGACGAACTCAGCCGCTACCTGAACGCCGAAAAGCGGGGGCTGATCCGGATAGTGGAAAACTTCTGGGACAAGTATGCCGTCTCCAGCCGGGAACTGGAGGCCGAGCGGACCGAGACACTGAAGATTCTGGACGGGTTTCTCCGGGGTCTTGGATACGTTGGAGAGGTGTGAAAAGAGAAGGGGACGGCTTGAGATGAGGGAAAACAGGATAGAAACCCTGCACAAAAACGGCTTGACACATGTAACCCAGAGGGTTACACTATAATCGCGGAAGGATGATCAAGACCTTCACGCATAAGGGGCTTGAGGACTTCTTTTACGACGGCGTCAAGAAGGGGATTCAGGCCGCTCACGCGCAGAAGCTCGCGGACATTCTGGACAGACTCGATGCCGCAACCGTAGTGGAGGATATGAGATATCCCGGCTCGGACCTTCATCAGTTGAAAGGGCCGCTGAAGGGCTTTTGGGCCGTGAAGGTGTCGGGGAACTGGCGGGTTGTCTTTACGTTTAGGGAAGGCAACGCCTACCAGGTGAACTATCTCGATTATCACTAAGAGAGGTGAAAAGATGAGAACACGAAACAGAATGCCGACACATCCGGGGGGCATTTTGAAAAGGCAGTACATGGAGCCTTTGTCCCTGACGGTCTCCGAACTCGCCGGGACCCTTGGCGTGTCCCGCAAGACCCTGTCGAAAATCGTGAACGAGCGCGGAGCGGTGACCCCCGACATGGCGCTTCGTCTCTCCAAGGCGTTTAATACCACCCCGGAACTCTGGCTCAACCTCCAGCGTAACTACGACCTGTGGGAAGCCGCGCACAAGTCGGACGACTGGAAGATGGTCCACGCGATAGCGGGATGAGGGAGAAAGGGTGAAGTGAGTATGGTTGACGGCTGGCAAACATTCACCGTTCAACAGTGCTGCGAGATTCTCGATAGCAAGAGAGTTCCGGTAAATGGAGAAGATCGAGAGAAAAGGATCGGCAATATTCCTTACTATGGCGCAAATGGATTGCAGGGCTATATTGATGATTTCATTTTTGATGAGCCGTTGATTCTTATTGCTGAAGATGGCGGCTGCTTCGATGAATTTGCCAGCCGGCCGATTGCCTACCGAATCAGCGGGAAAAGCTGGGTAAACAATCATGCGCACGTTCTACGAGTAAAAAAAGAGTTCGATCAAGACGCGATATTCTACAATGGCAATTGCAATGGCAATTGGGGTCAGGTCTATTTAGTTGACATGTCATACTAATTCGTGTATTGTTGGTTGCATGGCAAGACCTCTCCGCATCACCTATCCCGGCGCTGTCTATCATGTGACGAGTCGGGGAAATGAGCAAAAGCCGGTCTTCCTTGACGACGAGGACAGGGCTGCCTTCCTACACAGCCTTGGCCATGTCACGGAACGTTATCACTGGCTCTGTCATGCCTATTGTCTGATGGACAACCACTACCACCTCCTTATAGAGACACCTGAGGGGAACCTCTCGATCGGGATGAGGCAGTTGAATGGTG
>JBJKOV010000196.1:0-4717 GCA_046707105.1 Thermodesulfovibrionales bacterium | reverse complement strand
CCAGCTCTGCGGCTTTTCTCAATATAGGGTTAAGTTTCTGGAGGAGCATTGAAAGGGCGAAGGCGGGCATGCCGCGCACGACCTCCTCGCTGAAGAGTGTGACCGCCCAGGCATCGGCCTTGAAAGCCCCGCCCAGAAATTCAGCCTTCGGCTGAATCAGGCGGTAGTAGCGATCGATGAAGGAACCGATGGCGCGATGTATTCTGTCGATGACCGAATCGGCGTGCAGGGCCCAGTCTCTGGAGAATCGTTCCATTGCCGCCAATCGTCTCCAATGGCGGAGGCACACCCCCAGCTCCCTGTCGTCTGCCGACAGGTCCATGATTTCGAGCATGGCTCCTATGAGATCCGCGAGCTCATCCCTGCCGAGGCCCGCGGCGAAGTTCCTTTCGACTGAAGTGCGTGAGAAATCCTCCAGAGCGATATCGAGGAAAAGGAGGTCCCTTATCCTGTCGGCATGTCTCTTCATCAGACCGCTGAGGCGTCTGCGCCCCTCAATTATCTTGCGGAGCAACGGCACGATTTTACTGTCGTCCCTGTCACGCCATATCTGGTCCATCAACCGATGCATGTCGGCGTCGAAAAGATATCTTGCTGCGTGTATGGCTGTCACAAGATCGGTCCCCGAGTAAACCTCCTTAAGGATACCGAGAAAATGTTCGAAGTCCCTTATCAGGGCATCTTTAAGATAGGGAACAAAATCGGGATGCGACACTATGGGACGTTCGTAGCTCTCCAGCCGCTCCCTGGTCAGGCCGCCTTCGTTGAGTTTTTCGTAGAACCTGTCCAGGTTGCCGTTGCCCCTGAGAAAAGAGAGATAAGCCTCGCAGATCACGATATCGTCGGGGGTGGCGTTATTGTGGAGCTTCTGGTGCCATTCCTCCATGAAATGACCGGAGACCTCCTTTATATTGTGGCGGTGCATGATGTTCAGCACTTCGTCGCGAACACGCTGCGCATCGCTGCCCCTTCCCATTGTCCTGAACATGAGTCTCAGGATCCCCCGTTCTCCTGGCTCCCCGGCGTAGCGTCCCGCCAGTTTAAGCGTAAGCCTGTCCATGGCATGGCCCAGTTCCCGCGGCTTAGTATTGTAATTGCGCTGCCAGTCGAGCTGCCTGATAGAGGAGAAACGCAGCCAGGCAAAGATCAGAGCAAGGCCGTCGATGGTCTTTGCCTTTTCCAGAAGGTCGTAACAGAGGTTGAAGCGGTGCATCAGCGTCCAGGAGTTGTTGCCGGTCTCATGTTCGACGATCTCGTCAGCCAGGTCTGAAAGTTCTGCACTGCCAAGGGCGATTTCCCTTTCGGGAGGGACGACTATGGGCAGATAAAAATTTCTGCCATTGTCTTTGAGCCATCGGCCGGTGGCGGGTTGGTAAAGTACAAAGGAGATGCCTGAAGGGGCATCCTGAACGGCGATCTCAAGGGTGAGACGTCTCAGTCCTTCCTTGTCGGCGAAGGGCGTGCGCACCGCTTTTTTATCGAAGGCTTCGGTCCCCGGAGGGCGCATTGCATCCGGAGGCAGGTCCCAGTCCGACCGCGAGCGCCGTGAAACACCCCAGTGCATAAGCAGGGGTCCTTCGATGTCCGCAGCCAGTCCGGCCAGATAGTTACCGCCGTCCTTCCATACGGCAACAGCCAGTTCATGGCCTGCCCCCAGGTGATACAGGCGTTTATGCGAGACATCCTCTTCTTTCGTCTCCCTTTCAAGTACCATCTGGAGAGGTTGGGACGCCAGGCCTGAAGGAGGCAGGTCGATCCTGTAATTCCGGCCTCCGTTATTGTCCCATCTGTCCTCGGCAGGGAAGAAAAGCGCGAATTCCATTGCCACCAGGCCGGGAGAACGGCCGATGGTGATAGATACCTCTCCCTTTCCGTCGCGCACTGCAAGCGGGGTCTGTACTGCGGCCCCGTCAAAGGCGTTTGTTCCCTCGGGCCAAACCGAGCGCGGAGGCGCCGCCCAGGTGTCGCGTCCCTTCAGGCGCATTCCCCAATGGATAATGCATTTCTTATCGCCCTCAATCCGGATGTCTATCTCTACGGCAGTTCCGGTGACCGTCTCGTCGACAGACAGAACTGTTTCTTTATCACTGACAATTCTTTTTGAGGGCATAAGGCGCTCCTGCCTTTCCTGTAAGGATCTGAATATTCTTTAACGTTCAGCCAGGGTCCGTTTATAAATTACGGTTTCAGTATCTTTATCCCCGATCAGATCGAAATGACCCGTTGGGGAAAATCCGTTCTTTTCAGGATGTTCCGGATTGTCCGGCCGGCCGGCTCAGCGACCTGCCCGATTTATACACAGACTCCTTCTTATATGTTATCAGATTTTGCACCGGCGCGATTTGAAGGCAGAGAGGCCTTTCAGTAATTGGCCTTCCTCTTTTCTTCTTTCAAAAAGGCTAGACTTTTTTATAAAATAATAAAAAATATAAATAGGCGGAGGCGACAAAAATGGGAGAGGGCGCGGAAGTTATTACCGTTGACAAGTCGATCAATATCAAGGGGCTGGTATGTCCCTATACTTTTGTGAAAGCGAAACTTGCAATCGAATCCATGGAAGTGGGACAGACCCTTGAAATTCTTCTTGATTACGAGGAGGCGTCGAGGAGTATTCCCAAGTCGATGGAGGACCACGGACAGAAGGTGCTCAAGGTGGAGAAGATCAACGATACCGACTGGAAGCTGCTGATCAGAAAGGACAGGGAATAGTGGAGTTTACAGACGAACAGGTCCTGCGTTACAGCAGGCATATTATACTCCCCGAGGTTGGTGGCAAGGGGCAGGCCAGGATAGCCAAGGCCAAGGTTTTTATCATCGGTGCAGGGGGGCTGGGCTGCCCTGTCGGTTATTACCTTACCGCGGCGGGCGTGGGTACGATCGCCATGATTGACGACGATATCGTAGAGATCAGCAACCTGCAGAGACAGATCGCACACAGCATGAATACCCTCGGGATGCCTAAAGTGGAGTCTGCAAAAAAGACCTTTGAGGCGCTCAACCCCGACGTTAATGTCGTCGCTCTCAAGAAGCGGATTTCGAAAGACGATATCCTTGATTTAATCAGGGATTATGATGTAGTCGTAGACGGGAGCGACAATTTCCCGACAAGGTACCTTGTGAACGATGCCTGCGTCATGGCGAAGAAACCGTTGGTGAGCGGAGCTATCCTGAGATTCGAAGGCCAGGTGACGACCATAATGCCCGGAGAGGGGCCGTGTTACCGGTGTCTCTTCGAGGAACCGCCGCCGCCCGGTCTTGTGCCGTCATGCCAGGAGGCAGGCGTTCTTGGAGTTCTCCCGGGGGTGATCGGCGGATTGCAGGCCACGGAAGTCCTGAAACTGATCCTGGGAAAGGGAGATATCCTGAAAGGGGAGTTGCTGATCTATAGCGCGCTCAAGACGACCTTCAGAAAAGTAAAAGTGCCGAAGAACCCGTCGTGTCCTATGTGCGGTGAACATCCCAGCATCACCGAGTTGATGGATTACAACGACGGCTACTGTACGATGCGGTAGACAGGCAAAGAGCATGGCGCAGAGAGCATAGAGCAAAGACAAACCGGACGAAAGGCAGCTGAGGGCAATGAATTGAAGTTGTTCCCCGGCTCCATCTTTACCTCTTGCAGGAGCAGTGCCTGATGCCGTTGTCCCCGGGTTTATATTATGCATGCATTGATCATTACAATGGGCATCTTCGACAAAATTATTTCCCACTGCAGGTCGGTCTATCCCAATGAGGCGTGTGGAATCCTGGCGGGAGAGGGCGGTACTGTCCGAAAAATTTACGAAATGACCAATGCCGAGCCTTCGCCTGTCAGTTACTTCATGGACCCGAAGGAGCTGTTTTTGGCTATGAAGGATATGAGGAAAGAAGGGCTGCGCATGGTCGCGATTTACCATTCGCATCCGGGTTCACCGGCATATCCTTCCGCGAAAGACGTGAGCCTTGCTTTTTATCCGGATTCGTTTTACATGATCGTGGGCCTTTCGCATAAGGACAAAACTGAGGCGCGGGCATTTGAAATTGTGGATGGTAATGTGCGAGAGGTGGGTATAGAAAAAAACTAGGAATGCCATGCCCCTGCCCTTAGCGAAGGGGGTGCCCCGGCCAGCGCATATCAACCCTGAATACCTCCGCGCCTTCCTTTGTTATGGCATGAAAACGTCGGGCTCCCGGAAAAGACGGACAGTTGCCGTTCGATTGACCGTCGCAGATCATATTGGGTAAAATAGAGGCAGATAGAGGGGAGCAGCCCCTTTAAAGGCGGTAGGGCCGTCGGCAGGTTGGAGATACCCGGTCCGGTCGGTTATATGGAAATGATAACGGCAAGACCTTTATTTCGATTGATTAACATGCTGCATGTTAAGAATCCGGGATAAGGGTTTTTTAATGAGGACTTAACTGCTCGGGAGGATTAAATGAACGGATTGAAAACGGCAATGCTGATGATGGTGCTCACTTTGCTGCTTGTATTCGGCGGTGCGGCGCTGGGAGGCAGACAGGGCATGACATTCGCGCTTATATTCGCCTTTGCCATCAATTTTATCTCTTATTTCTACAGCGACAAGATAGTTTTGAAGATGTACAGGGCGCGGGAGGTGAGCGAGACCGAGGCGCCTGTCCTTTACCGGATCGTGAGGAGACTCACCCAGAAGGCCGGTATGCCGATGCCGAAGGTGTACATTATTCCCGATATGTCTCCGAACGCATTTGCCACCGG
>JBJKOV010000195.1:0-2798 GCA_046707105.1 Thermodesulfovibrionales bacterium | reverse complement strand
ACAGTGTCAGTGGTTAGTGTCAGCAGATAAGCACCTTTTGAAAACTGTCACTGACGACTGTCACTGTCCTACTTTCCTATACAAAAATCGGAGAATATCCTGTTCAGTATTTCTTCCGTGGTAACGGTACCCGTGATCTCCCCGATACTGTCCAGGGCATCCCTGAGCTCGATAGCAAGAATCTCGAGGGGCTGATCTCCGTCCAGTATGTCCGACGCCCTTCCAATGGCTGCGCACGCCCTGTCCAGCGCCAGTTTATGCCTTATGTTGCTGACCATTACGCTGCCGCGTTCATTAGGCCGGTCCCCCGTTGCGACGTCAAACACGGCCGACTTCAGTTTATCCAGCCCCTCTCCCGTGAGGGCGGAGATGGGTATATATTGTCCCCCGCAGGAATCGATATTTTCAAGCCGCAACCTTGCGGGCAGGTCCGATTTGTTTGCGACCATTACAGCATTCTTCCCTCTGATCCTTTCGATTATTTCGACGTCCTCCGCTTCCGCCGGCAGGCTGCCGTCAAACACGGCGACTATGAAGTCCGCCTTCTCCATGGCTTCAATGCTCCTTCGGACGCCTTCTTTTTCGACGGTCTCGGCGGCATTCCTGATACCGGCAGTGTCCAGGACCCTGACTGGAAGCCCCTTGATGTTCAGATAGTCCTCAATCAGGTCCCTCGTGGTGCCGGGGAATTCGGTGACTATCGCCCGGTTTTTCTTAAGCAGGGCGTTTAAGAGAGAGGACTTGCCGACGTTCGGCCTTCCGACTATCGCTACAGCCAGACCTTCGCGGAAAAAACGCGCCTCCCGGAACGTTTCCGAAAGCTTCTCCAGGCCTTGCCTGATCTGCAGGAGTTCTCTCCCCATCTGCCGGGAGGATTTTGCGGCGATCCCCTCTTCCGGGAAATCAATATGCGCCTCCGCAAAGGCGCAGAGTTCGACGAGAGACTCCCTGAGTGACGCAAGTCTGTCCGAAAGCCCTCCCTTCAGCTGATCCACGGCGATCCTCAGGCTCTCTTCGGTCCGCGCCGAAATCAGGTCCATAACAGCCTCTGCCTCGGCCAGGCTTATCCTGCCATTGAGAAAAGCCCTTTTGGTAAATTCGCCCGGTTCGGCCAGCCGTGCACCCTGCGCAAGAACCAGCTCAAGTAAAGCCTGCACGGGGACCATCCCGCCGTGGCAATTGAACTCCACCACATCCTCTCTGGTATAAGAGCGGGGCGCCCTCATTACTGAAACGAGTACCTCATCGATCGTGCTGCCGTCCGAGGGGTCCAGGGCATGGCCGTAAAGAAGAGAATGGGACCTCGCAGCGCCCGGGCGTTCTCCTTTGTGAGGAAGAAAGATCCGGTCGGCTATTGTCAGAGCGGCCGGGCCGCTCATGCGCACGATCCCGATCCCTCCCTGCCCCATGGGCGTGGAAATCGCCGCTATTGTGTCGGCGAGATTATAGATGTCCTGCATTAAATATATTAACCTATAATCCTACCCAAAATAATTTCACCGCAGAGATGCAGAGAGCGCAGAGATATAATTAATTTTGTTTCCCGGTGAGAGGCCGGAAAACAAAAAAAAGCTCATAACAGCAGTTTATATATTCTGCCCTCTCAGCAGAAATATATAATGTACACTCTCTGCGAACTCTGCGTCTCTGCGGTGAGCCGGACTTCACGTATTGGGTGAGCATTTTCGCCGTTCAACATATTTTTTTGCTTTGATTTTTGTGCCTTCTGTGGCCATCTTGCCGTTTTCAGGGTAAGTGGAGTCAGCGGCAGATCGATACGGATGAAATATGCAGGCTACGCCTTCTGGCTGGCGATCTTCCTGTTGATGAATATCTGCTGGACAATACTGAGAAGGTTGTTCACAAGCCAGTAGAGCACCAGTCCGGAAGCGAAGTGCAGGAACATGAAGGTGAAGACTATCGGCATGAGCATCATCATTTTCTGCTGCTTCGGGTCCATGCTCGAAGGGGTCATTTTCTGCTGGATGACCATCGAGATGCCCATGACGACAGGGAGTATGTAATAGGGATCTTTGGCCGAAAGGTCGGTGATCCAGAGCATGAACGGGGCACCCCTGAGTTCGATGGATATCAGAAGGACTTTGTAAAGCGCGAAGAAGACGGGTATCTGAGCGACCATCGGGAGACACCCCCCCATGGGGTTAACCTTGTGCTTCTTGTAAAGCTCCATCATCTCCTTCTGCATCTTCGCCGGGTCTTTCTTGTACTTTTCCTTTACTTCATTCATTTTCGGCTGAAGTTCCTGCAGTTTTTTCATGGATCTCTGGCCCTTGCTCACCAGCGGGAGGAAGGGTATCCTTACAACGAGCGTAAGAAGGATGATCGCCCAGCCGTAATTGCCGAGAAATCCGTAGAAGAACTTCAGAATCCAGAAAAGGGGCCTCGCGATAACGGAAAAAAAGCCGTAGTTGATGATGTCCTGAAGACCGATTTCTTCCAGCCTCTCCTGGACCTTCGGCCCGGCGTAAAGATGGAACTTGTTCACGGAGTTGCTGCCCTCAAAGGCTATTACCGGAGAATCGTTGACCATCCAGGCCCGTGCCTCCTGCATTTTCGTTTCCGGCACAAGGGCGGCACAAAAATACTTGTCTTCCTGGGCGATCCATTTCAGGTCATCCTTGTAAGTCTCGGGTTCCTTCAGCTTCTTGACCTTCAGCTCATCAAGCTTTGTACCATAAAGGAGGGCGGGACCGACATGTGCATAGCTTCCTTCCTTGTCAAAGACGCCGAAGTCTGAACCAACGGTAATCCAGTAGTGGGGCAGCCCCGAAACCTGG
>JBJKOV010000194.1:0-2261 GCA_046707105.1 Thermodesulfovibrionales bacterium | reverse complement strand
GGAAACCCTCCGGGATTTTTTTAAACCCGTATGTTAAAATGCTACATGGTAGAGGAAATAGGCACGGTAAAGAGCGTAGAAGGTGTTATGGCGACGGTGGAGGTGGCGCGTAAGAGCATGTGCGACGGATGTACCGCCGGATGCAAGTCGGAAGACCAGTGCATGGAAATCGAGGCACTGAACCAGGTCGGCGCCAGGGTCGGCCAGATGGTAAGGGTAAGCGTTAAATCCATTACTTATCTTAAAGGAACAGTGATTGTTTACGGCCTGCCAGCTTTGGCGCTGGTCTTCGGGGCGGTGATAGGCAAAAGCGTTATGATCAAGGTCTTCCCCCATTCTGACAAAGACATACTGTCCGCTATCTTCGGCTTCGGGGCCTTCGCATTGTCCTTTGTCGGTGTAAAGGTCTGGACAAGCATCGCAAGCAAGAAAACCGAGTCCAAGCCTGTAATCGAAGAAATTTTGAATTAACTGTAACGCGATCTGGAAGGCAGAGTGGTCCGGCGGAAGCGCCGGATTGCGTCTGTATAATATTTCATAAAGGGGGAGCCCATGGCAAATTTTGAAGTATCCAGGATCAGAAATGTTGCAGTCATAGCTCACAGCGGAGCAGGGAAGACGTCACTTGTTGAGGCGATGCTTTTCGATTCCGGCATGACGGACAGGCTCGGCAGCGTTACGGACGGCACTACGGTAACGGATTGCGAACCTGAAGAGATCAGCAGAAAGATCACTATCACATCGTCCCTTGCCTTCTGCAACCGGGACAGCCACAGGATCAACCTGATAGACACTCCCGGTTTCGGCAATTTTCTGGAAGATACGAAAGGATGCCTCAGGGTCGCTGACGGGGCGGTGGCGATTGTAAGCGCTCTGTCGGGGGTGAAGGCCGAGACTCTCAAGGTCTGGAAGTACGCCGAGGAGTATAATATCCCCCGGCTCGTATTTGTGAACAAGATGGACAGGGAAAACGCGGACTTCGAGAAGGCCCTGGGCGGAATGGAGAAGGCGTTGGATCGCGAGGCCATAGCGCTCCAGATACCTGTAGGCGCCGGCGAGAATTTTTCGGGGATCGTCGACATCATAAAGATGAAGGCTTTCAGGTTCACCGGAGGAAAGGGCGAGGAGACGGCCATACCGGACGATATGCAGGAGGCGGCCTCTCAATACAGGAAGAAACTGGTCGAAAAAATCGCAGAAGGAGACGATTCCCTTTTGGAAAGGTACCTTGAGGGAGGGGAATTGACCGGCGAGGAGATCATCGGGGGTGTAAAGAAAGGTTCTCTGCACGGCAAGTTCATACCTGTGGTCTGCGGTTCGGCGGTAAAGAACGTAGGCATACCGAACCTGCTTGATTCCATAATACTCTGTCTTCCTTCCCCGGCGGAAAAATCCGGGCTCTCCCCGGTCACTGGCAGGAACCCGAAAGACGGCTCCGAGATTGAGAGGAAGCCGGACGAGAACGAGCCGCTGAGCGCATACTTCTTCAAGACGATTGCGGACCCCTTTGCCGGGAAAATCTCTCTTTTCAGGGTTTATTCAGGTGCGATCAAGGCCGATTCCACTGTATACAATGCGACGAACGACTCAAAGGAACGCGTTGGACAGCTTTTTTATCTTCAGGGGAAAAAGCAGGTGCCGGCTTCTTCGCTCAGCGCCGGTGAGATAGGCGGCGTGGCGAAACTGAAGGGCACCAATACAGGAGACACGGTTTCCGATGAGGCGAGCCCGGTCGTCTTCGATAAAGTGAAGTTCGCCGACCCTTCAATATCGTATGCAATGGCCCCCAAGAACAAGGGGGACGAGGAAAAGGTGAGCGCGAGCCTCCATCGGGTTCTGGAGGAGGACCCGACACTCAGGTTCAGCAGAGATGAAGAGACGAAGGAGATGATCATTTCCGGCATGGGACAAGTACACATAGAAGTAACACTTGAACGCCTCAAGAGACGGTTCGGAGTGGAAATAGAGATGCATACGCCGAAGATCCCTTACAGGGAGACCATAAAGGGCTCGACTAAGGTGCAGGGCAGATACAAGAAGCAGTCGGGAGGAAAGGGCCAGTATGGCGACTGTTATATTGAGGTCGAACCCCTGCCGAGGGGGAGCGGCTTCGAATTTGTAGACAAGATCGTCGGAGGTGCAATTCCGAGACAGTATATACCTGCGGTAGAGAAGGGGATTGTGGAGGCGATGCATGAGGGCGTGATCGCCGGATATCCCCTTGTAGACTTGCGGGTGACGCTCTACGACGGTTCTTATCA
>JBJKOV010000193.1:0-6829 GCA_046707105.1 Thermodesulfovibrionales bacterium | reverse complement strand
GCGTCTCCTTTTCAAACCCCAGCGCAAATCTCACCGCATCCGACACGGTCTTTACGTGATCCAGGGATGGAAGAGACTTGTTCCTGCCCAGGAAGAATTCCGATTCCACGATTGCCCGCAGATACTTCGATACCTCTTCCCACTCGGCCACGCCGGTATCCTTAACCGTTTCCTTCAGGTCGGAGAACCGCTGTTCGTGTGACCTTTCTTTCAGGGCCAATGTATCAAAAAGCTCTTTGAGCCCCCCGTCTTCCTTAAACTTCTCGGCCATCGCTGTATAGAAGTCGAACCCGAGTCTCTCCGTCTGGACGGCCTGCTCAACAACTTCGGTAACCGAATACTTTTCCATCTTTCCTCCTTGGCTTGATGTAAGGCATCGTGATTATAGTAAAACAAATTACTTCATAAGTTCGATAACGGCCCGTATATCATCAGCAGAAACGGCACGCGTCTCGCTCATATGGGCCAGGACAATAAACCCTCCGCAGGGAGAGGAATCCGGTTCACCGCGGACGAAATCGCAGCCGTCCTCATAAAAGGGACACCGGGCGCACACATGGCCGACAAGCATTTTCTCTGCAGCAGTCCCGGGCTTTTCGGCGGCTGCCGGAAAAAGCATGTCCCTGCCGCTGTTCGCAAGACTCTCGATCACAAGATAGCCCATGCAGGCAATACCCTCATCCTTCGAGGGTTTATAATAGCGGCAAAACTTCCGGCAGAGCCTTTCTTGCAGCAATGTCCCTTCCATGGTCGTCTTAATATATCAAAAAAGGGGTCCTCCTGTATAATAAAATATGCGGTATTTTCTCGCTGAAAACTGTGTTCTGAAACACCTGGAGAGGCCTTCAGTATATGCAATCCCCACTGACGACCTCTACGAACTGGACGATGAGTCCTTTGAGTTCCTTTCGAGAAGCGCATCGGAAGAGGGAGTCGCCGCCGAAAGAAGCGAGTTTGTTGATTACTGCCTTGGGGAAGGCATTTTGACTGCCGACAGTCCCACAGTGAGGCGTCCGCAGGTGGTGAAATCACCCGACCCTTCGCTGCGGTACCTGGAACTCCAGATAACGGAAAGATGCAATCTGAGATGTGCTCATTGCTACATCGGCAGCGGCTCCCATGAGCTTCCCGCAGAAATTGTGGAAAAGGTACTGCGGGAGTTTGAATCTCTGCAGGGGTTGAGGGTTCTGATCACGGGGGGGGAACCGCTTCTGCACAGCAGGTTCGACGAAATCAACAGAATGCTTACCCGTTTTCCCATGAGAAAAGTCCTATTTACCAACGGCACCATCCTTAGCAGGGAAATCCTGGACCGGCTGAATGTCGATGAAGTGCAGATCAGCATTGACGGCCTTGAAGCCGCCCATGACTCGCTCAGGGGCCGCGGGACATTCAGGACGGCGATGGAAGCGATAAAACTCTGCAAGGCGTCATGCATGAAAGTATCTGTTTCGACGATGGTGCACAGAAATAATCTGGATGATTTCGGCGAAATGGAAAAACTTTTCACCGAACTCGGGGTCGCGGACTGGACGGTAGATGTTCCCTGTATAACGGGAAGGCTCCAGGATAATCCTGAATTTCAGATAACCCCTGATCTCGGCGGAAAATATCTCCGGTACGGATTCGGCGGCGGCCTTCATGAAAGCCCCCCCGGCTTCGCCTGCGGACTGCATCTGGCCTGCGTGGCGGCGGACGGACGGATCTCCAGGTGCACCTTTTATGCCGACAGGGCAACCGGCACTGTTGAAGACGGTCTGAAAGAGTGCTGGCAGCGGATTTCGCCCGTAAGGCTCGACGAACTCGCCTGCGACTGTCCGCATATCGAATCCTGCAGGGGAGGATGCCGATACAGGGCCGAACTCCTCGGAAACAGGCGCGGAAAGGACCTTTTCCGTTGCGCCCTTTATGATATAATAGATACGAAATAACATCTTTAGAAAGGTGGTGTTCCCGATGATCATCAAAAAGATCTCAAAAAAGACTGCAACAACCTGCAAGTGCAAGAGTTCCTGCTAGGCTGCTGACAGATTAAGGATAAGTTTATAAAATGATAGTTCACCGCAGAGACGCAGAGATTCAATATTTTGTTTTCCGCTGAGAGGCCGGAAAACAATAAAGATGTTCAACTGTGCTCCAGTATCCCTTCAGTTGGGGGACTTCCCAGGCCTGCAATGGCGTTTTATATATTTCCGCCCTCTCAGTGAAAATATATAATCATCACTCTTTGCGCCCTCTGCGTCTCTGCGGTGAATGTTTGTCTTTCCTTTTGCCATAGACTGAACTATACCCAAAAAAAAATTCCCCTTTTTCTCCAAGTTATCCGGCAAAAAAGGGGAATCCTCGCAATATATAAACCGTCTGCTCTTACGTCGGCACCAGCCCGTAATTAAGATAGGTAAGCACTATATCATTCGGTTTTGGAAGGCCTGCGATCTTCCATGCCTTGAGCGGATGGATAAACTTGTCATTAACGCATTGATGGGGTTGATGAACATGCAGACAGATCGAATCCAGGATCGGGAAAAAGTTGTACTTTATGTAATAATCCCGGAGAAACTTTATTATATCGAGGCGGTCCTGCGTGAGATCTTCTACCCCTTCCCTTAAAGCCAGGGCTTTTGCCACAGTTTCATTCCAGTCGTCCATGTTGACAAGGTACCCCTCATCGTCCACATTGATCTTCATCCCTGAATATTCTATGATCGGCATTTCAGACCTCCTTCTTCGCAGCCAGTCTCGACCCGGCAGCCGCCCAGTCGATGTTCTTAAAAAAAGATGCGATATAATCCGCCTTCTTCAGGCCATAGTCTGTTATGAAGGCATGCTCAAAGACATCCATCACCAGTATCGGTCTACAGCCCGCCGGATGGGCGGTATCGTGCTCGTTTATCCAGAAGTTGAGCAGTCTGCCGCTCTCATCATCCTGGTAGAGCACAACCCACCCTATGCCCCGCATTGACCCTGTGGCCTTGAAGTCCTTTTCCCACTCTTCGTAGCTGCCAAAATCACACTGCATCTGTTTTCCGAGAGGACCGTATTTGTCAAATGGGGCGCCTTTGCCTCCCAGGTTCCCGAAGTAATATTCATGAAGTCTCATGCCATTGAATTCCCACCCGAGCCTCCTCTTTATCTCCGCGTATTCGGGCCCTCCGGTTTTGCCTTCCTTCAGCAGTTGTTCAAGTGTCTCCACGACCTTATTCGTATTTTTTACATATCCCTGGTACAGGGTAAAATGGTTCTTGAGCAAAGTCTCGCTGAATCCTTCCATCCCGATCAACTTGCTGTAATCTCTTTCAGTGTAAGGCATTACGATCACCTCCTGATAAAATATGTTATTTTCAGCGAGGACCCGGCCCGCTTGATCTCCCGTTTGGAATCTCTTGTTAAATGCTATCACATTGCGCGATATTGTCAACACTGCAGTTGCATGAATCACTCAAAAAAGGGCGCGCTTCAGGCTTTCTTCCCGACCTCAAAACCCCTTGCTGTCATGTCCGCAATAATTTCATCGAGATGGCCGCTTCCCCGCGTCTCAACCGTAAACGCAACCCTGGTCTTCCCGAGCGGCGTCTCCGCGGCCAGCCTGTCGTGAAAAACGCCCAGGATGTTTCCCCTGTGATCCGCGATTATTCTTGTGACAGAATGAAGTGTCCCCGGGACATCCTCCACCGTGACCTCGAAAACGCCTATTCGGCCGCTTTTTACGAGACCCTTTCTGATTATCCTGTCGATCAGGGTGAAGTCGATATTCCCCCCGCTCACCACCAGCACGACCCTCTTTCCCCTGTATCTGCCGGGATCTTCAAACAGGGCCGCAAGCGGCGCCGCCCCTGCTCCTTCCACCACAAGCTTCTTCCTTTCGAGGAAGAGGAGAATCGCCATGGCTATGGAATCCTCGTCCACCAACACCATGTCATCCACATAGCGTCGGATCACCTCAAAGGTCCTTTCTCCTACCTTCCCCACGGCTATTCCGTCGGCCAGCGTGGAAAGGGGCGCGCTCGCCGTAATTTCCTTTTTCGTGAAGGAAAGATAGGCGGAAACGGCTGCCCTGGTCTGCACCCCTATGATCCTGGTTCCGGGGAAGAAGGACTTCAGCGCCACGGAAACCCCTGAAATAAGCCCTCCCCCGCCCACAGGGACAAACACAATGTCAGGTTCCTTTATCTCCTCCGCAATCTCGATACCGACAGTCCCCTGACCGGCTATTATTTCATCGTCGTCAAAGGCATGAACAAAGGAGCGGTCTTTCCGGGAGAGCGCATAATCGAGGGCCTCGTCGAAGCTGTTTCCATGAAGAACAACTTCGGCGCCATAGCCTTTCGTGGCCTCCTGTTTCACAATCGGGGCGGTCGTCGGCATCACTATGACGGCGTCCTTGCCAAGCCTGCCCGCGGCAAATGCGACCCCCTGGGCGTGGTTGCCCATGGACGCGGCGATCACCTTGTCCGCCCTGACGCTGAGCATTTTGTTTACCGCCCCCCTTGCTTTGAACGAACCGGTCTTCTGAAGACTCTCGACTTTGAGATAAACCTCGGCTCCGGTCAACCGGCTGAAAGAACTTGAGTAAATCAGGGGCGTCCGGTGCACAAGGGGATGGATCCTGAGCATTGCATCGCGTATGTCATCTAAGCTGACCATATCTCCTCCCCCAGCGTTTTCTTTGAAGATCGCAGTAAGACTCAGGACGACGCAACCCCTCTCATTAACAATTCTAGCAGTTTTTTCCTCTTTTCAGTTTCAGCCGCCTGTCATCAAAGATATTCCCTTGATTCGCCATTAACTTTAATACTGGCATACTTTTTTCATGCTGTATCGTAAAAAGCTCCTAATCCCCGATTAAGGGCGTAGGACGTCGCAGAAAGAGACAACAACGCATATACTATAAGAAGCGAGATATCAATGTGTGCCTGTTCGGCAGGGGACGCCTGATGACATGACGTACTGCTCCAAAGATAAGCTACAATTATGTAATTTCGACATAATTGTAGCTTATCCAGGATGTCCCTGTATTTTAAGGATAACCGGGGAAAGAGAGCAGATAAAAGCTACATTTTTGTAGGTTACCGCCCGCTTAGTCTATTCGCTAATTGGCGCATAATTCAACCCTTTACCCTTTTGGCACGTTTCTGGCTAGCTTCTTCTCGCTCAGTTTCCTAAATTCTGCCGGAGGCGCTTGATGAAAAAAAAGATGATTCGACCCGCTGTTTTGTCTGCCATTTTTGCCGTCTTCCTTACGCCCTTTACAGCTTATGCACAGTCAGCGGGTAAAATAGACCCGGGGGACACGGCATTTGTCCTCATATCCGCGGCCCTTGTCATGCTCATGACTCCGGGGCTTGCCTTGTTCTACGGAGGGATGGTCAGGAGGAAAAATGTCCTGGGCACAATGATGCACAGTTTCGTAGCGATAGCCCTCGTGAGCATCCAGTGGATAGTCATAGGCTACAGCCTCGCCTTCGGACCCGACATCAAGGGCCTTATCGGAGGCCTCGACTGGGCGTGGCTCAACGGGGTGGGGATAGCGCCCAATCCCAATTATGCCCCTACGATCCCGCACATGGCCTTCATGATCTATCAGGCCATGTTTGCGGTCATAACGCCGGCCCTTATCAGCGGCGCTATTGCGGAGAGGATGAAATTTTCCTCCTACCTGCTGTTCACACTCCTCTGGACAACAATCGTCTATGACCCGGTCGCGCACTGGGTCTGGGGCACCGGGGGGTGGCTGAAAGGACTTGGCATCCTTGATTTCGCCGGGGGCATCGTCGTGCATATCACCTCCGGAATCTCCGCCCTCGCCGCTGCGCTCCTCATTGGAAAGAGAAAGAACTATCTGCACGAACAGATGCCGCCACATAATCTCCCGATGACGGTGCTCGGCGCAGGCCTTCTGTGGTTCGGCTGGTTCGGGTTCAACGCCGGCAGCGCACTCTCGGCGGGAGGTCTCAGCGTAATGGCCTTCGTCGCTACGCACGCTGCAGCCGTCGCCGCCACCATGACGTGGGTAATCATCGAATGGATCCACAGGGGGAAACCGACGATGTTCGGGGCCGCTACAGGCGCGATTGCGGGCCTTGCGACGATCACACCGGCCTCAGGCTTCGTGAGCCCGGTGTCGGCGCTTCTCATCGGCCTTCTGGCCGGCGCTGTCTGCTACATCTCCCTGAACGTAAAGGGTAAGCTGGGATATGACGATTCCCTCGACGCCTTCGGGGTCCACGGTGTCGGAGGAATACTGGGTACAATCGCCGCCGGATTCCTGGCGGAGAAGGCAATCAATCCTTCGGGCGCAAACGGCCTCTTTTTCGGCAATACCCACCAACTGCTTGTGCAGGGACTCGGAATCCTGGTTACTATCGCCTATTCATTTACGATAACGTTTGTAATTCTAAAACTGATCGACCTGACGATGGGCCTCCGGGTATCGGACGAGGGCGAAATCCTCGGTCTCGACCTGAGCCAGCACGAGGAAAACGGATATACGTTATAAAGCGGGACTGCGCACTTACCCGGCAAGACGGGATGCCGACATTATGTAATCTTGATGTTTGCGATATGGCTAATGTCGTGTAATATCCGGCTTCTTCAGCATGCCTGCTCTATCACAATGGTGTTGACTTCACTGTCACTGGTCCTTTCCTCTTCTCCCTCGCCGTCAGGACAAACCCGATGGATGTCAACGCCAGCGCGGTGGTATCCTCCTGAACTCATTCCATGCCGAGGGCCTCTTTCGTCATCCTCTCGGCCGTATCGAAGACCGCCTTCTTGCCTTCCTCCGTTCTGGATTCGATATAGAACCTGACTTTCGGCTCAGTTCCCGAAG
>JBJKOV010000192.1:0-2534 GCA_046707105.1 Thermodesulfovibrionales bacterium | reverse complement strand
CCACTATAGCGATGGCACAAATAGATCCCAGCGTTTGTCGCCATTCGCGCGTCTGCCGACACGACTTTTCTAACGACTTGAACTATTTCTTCCAGCGACGGCCTGGCAGTGAGTTCCCGCAGAGAGGGCAGGTCACGGCTTGCTTTCTTGTCGTTCAGATGCCGCTCTTGTATTTTACTAACGAACTCCGCACTTCCTAAAATAGTCGAGGCAATTGTTGCTTCAAGTGGAGTCGAATACTCTTGGCCGATGAGGTCATGAACAAATTCACGATACTTTCTTTTGCAGGCCGCCTCTTTATTGCCAAGGTAGGTGAGAATTAAACCGGTGGAAAGCCAATGTGGTGCTGTATCCACCGTGTAGTAGCGATAGCTCATCCACGGATAGTCTTCGGGTATTTGCACTATCCCCGCTCTTACCGGGTTCAAGTGGAGGTAGCGGGAGAGTTCAATCGCGTATTCGTCGGCGTCCACAACTATCGCCTTGTACCGCCCTTGAAGCAGATGACCGGCCCGTTTCCGTTTGACATTGAAGTTAGTCGTGTACGAACCGTTGATATGCTTCATAATCTGGGAAAGGTTGCCGAGTGGCGTTTCCAGGATCAGATGATAATGGTTGCTCATCAAACAGTAGGCATGAATAGCGGCGCCATATCTCTCGGTCGCTGACTCCAGATAGGAAAGAAATTTTTCCCTGTCCCTTTGACTCTTAAAGATATCCTTTTTTTCGTTACCCCTGGTCGTTACATGATAAAAAGCGCCAGGATATTCGATTCTTAAAGGACGGGCCAATTATTCCACCTCCGATTCCATTGGATATGTTTCGCTAATGGCACAACAGATTTTACATATGTCAATTGCGTAGGTCTGACCCCTTATGTTCCTTGGATATGTTTCCCCTTATGTTCCCCGACTTCCCGGTGTCATTAACAGGGCCTTGAAAAACTCCCTGATATTGTCCCTATAACCTGCAGACGAGATTTTTCGGGACGATTTACTTAGATTTTGATGGTTGTGGTACAGTCTTTTTTGCTCTTTGAAACCATTTTGGCCGGTTATCCGACCAGATTTCGCCTCCAGGGCGGTCTTCTCTCACTTTATGTGGCACAGACCCCCAGGTTTCTCATGCGGACCAGGTTGTAGGCCGTTACTGCCAGCGTGAAGTACCAGCTGATCTTGGTTACTCCCCGGTAGCGCGTCTGGCGGAACTGGCCGGTGGTCTTGAGCCAGCCGAAGACTTCTTCGATTCGTTTGCGGAACTTCTGGCTGACAGCGTAGCCGCCATGCCTGGTAGTGCGACCGTCAATGGCTGAGCCGCCCCTTCTCTCGATGTTCTGAGCAACATGGGGAGTCACTTTCAAGTCGCGCGCGGCCTTGACGAAACCTTTGGTGTCGTAGTTCTTGTCGGCAGCTAGCGTGACACGTCGTTTTCTTGGGGCAATCTTGCCCAGCATGTCCTCGGCGGCACCCCGCTCGGCAAGTCCATCGGCCTCGGTAACCGTGCTGAGCATGACCAGTCCGTTTCGGTTCTCGGTCAGCACATGCGCCGCAAACGACATCTTCGCCTCGTGCTTATTGCTCTTGCGATACAACCGTGCTTCCGGGTCTGTAGTCGAGGCGTGGGTTTCGTTGACCAACTTCTCGCCCCGGAAATCACGGGTCGGGTTTTTGCCGGCAGGCGGGTCCTGGTCATCATCTTTTGGTTTGAAACTCTTGATGGAGGCCCATGCCTGAATCAGGGTACCGTCAACGCTGAAGTGGTCCTTGGAAAGCAGCTTCTTCCCTTTGGCCTGCTCAAGGATTGCGGCCAGGAACTGCGCGGCAACATCGGTCTCAATCAGCCGCTCCTGGTTCTTGCTGAAACTGGAATGGTCCCAGACCGGCTCATCAAGACCAAGGCCGAGAAACCAGCGGAACAGGATGCTGAAGTGAATCTGCTCCACCAGCTTGACGTTGCTGGGAATCGAGTACAGCACCTGCAGCAACATGGCCTTGAGTAACTGCTCCGGCGGAATCGAAGGCCTGCCGGTATGGGAGTACATCTGGCTGAATACCGCCGAGAGACCCTCCAGGGCCGTATCCACCATCTGCCGGATGGGCCGCAAGGGGTGATCCTTTGGAACGAAGGACTCCGGCGAAAGGTAGACGAACATAGCATCAGATTGTTGCTCAAAACCACGCATAACACTTCTCCTGTAATATCAGCTTGTTATGCGGTGCAATATAGCACAAAACTGTATCGACGTGGTCGTTAATACAATGTCTTTTTCAAAGACCTGTTAAATGAGCAGTTATTGCTGTGGATTGAGAGCCACCAATTGGCGATATATTTTCCATTTCTACGTCATCAAGTATGTTCTTGCTCTCTTTAAGTGGTGATCGTCCAGAAAACATTTCGGACAATACAATCCCAAGCTGAAAAACATCTGTCTTGATAGTTAAGTCACATCTACCTTTGCAGTATTCTACAAGATCAGGCGTGCGATAAAATCTAGGTAGACGTGGACCAGTACTCTCAATCATATAGTCTTTATC
>JBJKOV010000191.1:0-2158 GCA_046707105.1 Thermodesulfovibrionales bacterium | reverse complement strand
TGATATATATGCCCTTTGTCCTGTCTCTGTCGGAAGAGAAGGTTATGTACCTTCCGTCCGGGGAAAATGAGGGGTCTTCGTTATTGCCGTATTCGGTCAGCTGAGCCAGCTGTGAGCCGTCGGGTTTCACCGTGAAAATCTGGTTCCGGCCGCTCCGCCTGCCCGAAAAAACGATCCTGTCGCCGGTCGGCGACCAGCTTGGGGACGTATTATAGGAACCTTCGAAGGTCACCCTTCTTATCTCGGTGCCGTCAGAGTTCATCAGATATATCTGCGGGCTCCCTCCCCGGTCCGAGACAAACGCTATGGATTTACCGTCGGGTGAAACCGCAGGCGATACTTCGATCCCGTAGGACGAGGTCAGCCTTCTCACGGCGCTGTCGGTAAGGGAGTAGGTATACAGATCAGGCGTGCCGGCCCGCGATGAAGAGAAGACAAAAGAGTTCCCCGTCGGGAAAAAACTGCCCGCAATATTTATTCCCGTGGATGTGAAGACTCTCTTCTCCGTCATCCTCATGAAGTCTAACAAATATATACTCCATTGTCTACCCCGTTCCGCGGAGTAAATTAGCTTCGTGCCGTCCGGCGACCAGTGCGGCGAAAGCACCATACCGCCCCTCAGTCCGATCTTCTTCACGCGGCTGCCGTCCCAGTCCATGATATATATGCCGCTCTTGCCTTCCGCATGACCCACGAAGGCGATTCTTGTCCTGAAGACGCCTTGCTGGCCTGTCAAAGCGGTATAAATATCGTTAGAAATGGTGTGGGCAAGAGGCCTGAGAAGGTCTTTTGTGGACTGGTATTGCTTGTTGAGAATAGCCTTCCCTCCCAATGTGTCATAAAGCGTTACGGTGGCGGTCAGGTTCTTGCCATCGCCTGTGCTGCCTTTCACCACCGCCTCAACGCCCAGGGGGACCCAGTTCCGGGGATCAAAGGGCTGGGATGCCGACTCAACATAAGACGCCTTGTCGACACAGACGAAGAAACCTGTAAAAGTGAGGTCGTCCCTTATAACGTCAGCTATCTGTCCTCCTGAAGGGCCGGTGAGATCGAAGACCGCGATAGGCAGCTGCCTCACCTGGGGCGATGTGATATCGATATAGACCTTGGCAAATGCTGAGGAAGATGCCAGAAACAGGACGAGGGAGCACATTACAGCCGGCAGGATGCGCAATGCAGCGGTTATTTTGGCGGCGCCTGTTCTCATAGGAAGAAGCGTATGCCTATCTCCACATCCGCCCTGTCGGGAGGTGGAGTGACGGGCGATGCATTCCTGAGGGCAATCAGCGCTGAACGGTCGAAAAAGGTATTTCCTGAGCTCTTTTCGATCTTCTCGACCCTGATCGTCCCGTCTTTCAATATCAGAACGGATATAACGGCTTCGAGATCTTTTCCCATAGTGGGATCCCAGCTCCATTGCTTCCATATCTCACCCGTGATTTTATCCATGTAACTGCCGACGGTTCCCTGTCCAGCACCTTTACCTGCCGCCTGCGGTTGTGATGCCTGTTTCGCATCGGGTACATCGCCACTAGCGGGTATCGAGAGTACCTGACGCAGTTTGGTCATCTTCTTTATCCTTTCTATGGCGGCCAACTCTGCTATCCTGTCTTCGACCCTCTCCGTTTCTCTCTTCGCCATCATCTTTTCCTTCATCTTTTCCTTTTTGCTCAGCGCCTCCGCAGAATGCTTTGCCGGCATCTCACGTTCTGCAGACCTGTTTTTTTGTGAGACATGGCGTGGTCCGGCGACCTCGGACCGTCCTGACGGACTGACGAGGTCTACAATGTAAGGGGATGGAAGGTTCATATGGCTCGATTGTTCCATGACGAGAGCCGCCAAGAGAAAAACGGTCAGGTGAAGAAAGGCTGACAGGGCGGCGGTCTTCTGCAGGCTCGGGGCCTTCATCTTACATCGAGTTTCGGTTCGGTTATCATCCCGAGTTTTTCTATGCCCGCCTCCTTGACTTCTCCCATAACCTCGACCACAAACCCGTAAGGTACGTCTTTATCAGCCTTGAGAAAGATATCTGGATTCAACTTGCTCATCGCATCGAGCTTTTTCCTTAATTCCGGAAGCGTATAACGCGTATCGTTGATATATATGGTCCGGTCCTTTTTCACCACCAGGGATATCCGCTCCTGCGGCGGAAGGTCCT
>JBJKOV010000190.1:0-18677 GCA_046707105.1 Thermodesulfovibrionales bacterium | reverse complement strand
ACATTTTAAGATTAACGAAACAAGAATGACGCGCCGCCGATGTTTTGGAGCGTGGCGCGGGTAAGGCCATCTTAATAATGACGAAAATAAGAGTATATGAACTGGCAAAGAAACTTAATCTCCAGAGTAAGGAGATTCTGGATGCTCTTTCCTCGATGGGCATAGAGGGCAAGACACATTCCTCAAGCATTGACGGAGATGCTGCAGAGAAGGTCGTCAGAGCCCTCAAGCCGCAAGATGCCTCATCGGGAAAGGCCAAGGCTGCTCCTGAGACGGTGGAGACCAAGAAGGCTGAAGGCGCCCGGGCGGAGAAGACGTTGCGGCCTGAAAAATCCAGGGCGGGCAGCGCCCCAAAAGGAGCGGTCGGAGAAGGTGGACAAAAAGGCAGGCAAGAGAAGGCTGCCGAGGAAGAAGAAAGGGTCCCGCAAGAGAAGACAAGTGCGCCAGCCCTGGAGACGGAAGAAGAAATAAAATTGCCGGACAGGTTCAAGAAGGATATCGAGGCCGAAAAGATCGAGAAGTTCAAGGCCAAGCCAGGCCTTCAGAGGGCCTTTCAGTCGATCAGGAAGATAGAGCCCAAAAAATGGCATGACCTCAGGGGCGGCAAGAGGGGCGACAGATCGAGGTTTTCCCCCAGGCAGGAACAGAAACCGCAGATACAGTCCACAATGCCGAGGAAGAAGGTCATCAAGCTGCGCGAGGGCACGACGGTCAAGGAATTCTCTGAACTGCTCGGGCTTAAATTTTCCGATGTGATAAAGAAGTTTATGGAAATGGGGTACATGCCTACAATCAACCAGCCTGTAGACGCTGATGCTGCTCTTCTTGTTGCCGAGGGATTCGGCATCAAGATGGAGTTGTCTTCCGTGGAGGAAGACACCGTAGTCGAAGAGGTGAAGGAGGATGTCTCAAAGCTCCAGCCGAGGGCCCCTGTCGTTACGATCATGGGGCACGTCGACCATGGTAAGACATCCCTCCTCGACGCGATACGCGAGACTAAGGTCACGGAAACGGAGGCGGGCGGCATTACCCAGCATATAGGCGCATATAAGGTAAACCTCAAGGGTAAGGATATCGTCTTTCTCGATACGCCCGGCCATGAGGCGTTCACGGCAATGAGGGCCCGCGGGGCGAAGGTCACCGACATAGTAGTCCTCGTCGTAGCGGCCGACGACGGCGTTATGCCTCAGACGGTCGAGGCGATCAATCACGCGAAGGCTGCGAATGTACCGATTGTTGTGGCCGTGAATAAAATAGACAAGCCTGATGCCAACGTGGACAGGGTGAAGAACGAGCTTTCCGAGCACGGTATTATCTCCGAGGAGTGGGGAGGACACAATATATTCGTAGAGGTCTCGGCAAAGATGAGGTTGGGGATAGAGAATCTGCTTGAGATGATCCTTCTGCAGTCGGAAATGATGGAGTTGAGTGCGAACCCGGAAAGAGAGGCAAGAGGAACGGTTGTGGAGGCGAAACTGGACAAGGGAAGGGGACCTGTTGCAACCCTCCTGGTCCAGACCGGTCACCTGAGGATCGGAGATGCCCTCCTGTCCGGAGTTCATGTGGGGAAGGTCAGGGCATTGGTCGATGACAGCGGCAGAAGGGTTCAGGAGGTCGGTCCATCAACCCCGGTGGAGGTCATAGGTTTTTCCGAAGTCCCGAGCGCCGGAGACATATTCACTGTGGTCGAAGATGAGAAACGGGCGCGGCAGATTGGTCTGGCAAGGCTGCAGAAGCAGAGATCGCTGGAGATCGCAAGGGCCAAAAAGCTGACGCTCACTGAACTCTATACCAAGATACAAGAGGGTCAGATAAAGGAGCTTAACATCATCATCAAAGGTGACGTGCATGGCTCCGTAGAGGCGATCAAAGACGCCCTGGAGAATATTACTCATCCGGAGGTGAAGGTGAGGGTCATCCACACCTCTGTGGGAGGCATAAACGAATCTGACGTAATGCTGGCGACGGCTTCCAACGCCATTATCATCGGATTCAATGTGCGGCCGGAGGCGAAGGCAGCGCAGACCGCGGAAAAGGAAGGAGTGGACATCCGGCTTTATAACGTTATTTATGAGGCTATAGAGGATGTGAAGAAGGCGCTGGAGGGACTTCTGGAGCCGACCCTCAAAGAGAAGATTCTCGGCAGGGCGGAAGTCAGACAACTGTTCCCTGTGTCACGGCTTGGTACCATTGCCGGGTCTTATGTGACGGACGGTCATATATCACGTTCCAGCGACGGAATCCGCGTTCTGAGGGACAACGTTGTCATTTATGAAGGCAAGATAGGCACGCTTAAGCGGTTCAAGGATGATGTTAAGGAAGTCCAGGCCGGCTACGAGTGCGGCATCCTCGTCGAGAATTTCAACGATCTTAAGATCGGGGATATTCTGGAAAATTTTGTAATCGAAAAAATAGCAGCGAAACTGTAGCAGATTATATCGTCGATCGCCTGCGGTTCTGTAAAATGCTCGCCGCGAGGACTTCCGTGGACGCGGGGAAGAGGAAGGCGGAAATACTTCAGGGCGGAATCCGGCGGCATCCTGTTTCCGTTCATCTCCTTGTTCGATTTGTTAGACAATAAAGAACCGGGGAAAACCCCGTAATTTCAAGGGTGAAATATGCTTCCATATAAACGTTCGGAAAGGGTCGCTGATCTCATCAGAGAGGAGATTGCCGATCTGATCATGTACAAACTGAAGGACCCCCGGGTCGGTTTCGTTACCGTAACCGGAGTGGAGATGTCCCCTGACCTCAAGATTGCCAAGGTCTACGTAAGCATTCTTAAGGAGGAAGAGAGAAAGGGAACTCTCGAAGTTCTGAATTCTTCAAGAAGCTTCATGCGTTCATTCCTGTCGAAGAGACTAAGGCTGAAATTCATACCGAACCTGGAATTCAGGCTGGACACTTCAATTGACTACGGCTTTAAAATAGATAAACTGTTGAAGGAGATCAGGGAAGGCGATGATGAAAATTCCTAGAGAGCTTCTTTCGGTTTTCAGGAAAGAAAAAAGGTTCCTTATCGCAAACCATGTCAGCCCCGACGGCGACACTGTCGGTTCGGGACTGGCTCTTTCTGCCGCGCTGGAGAAAATGGGGAAGGAGACGGCGATTTACTGCCGGGACAGGATCCCCAGGTACTACAGGTTTCTTCCAGGGCAGGAGAAGATCTCGCGGGGACTGAAGGAACTGGCAAAGACACAGCCGGTGCTTGTCCTTCTTGACTGCAACAGCGCCAGGCGGGCCGGGGTCGAGAGGCAGACATTCCCGCTTTCAGTGGTGATCGATCACCATGAAACCGAGAGCGACTTCGGCGACGTCAGATGGATCCGCAGCGACGCGCCGGCCACTGGGTTGATGGTTTATGAGGCGATAAAGGCTATGGGAGTGCGGCTCACCAGGGAGATGGCTGTGAACCTTTATACGGCCATTGCAGTCGATACGGGAACGTTCCGATTCAGCAACACATCGGCAGAAGTGCTCGATGCCGGGGCGGAACTCATAAGGCGCGGAGCCGATCCGGGACGTATCTCTCAGCAGCTGTACGAGTCATGGGAGGAAAAGAGATTCAGACTGCTGATGATGACTTTGAATACACTGGAAATAAGAGACCGGGTGGCGACTATGTTTATTACGCAGGAAATGTTCGACAAGACGCGCACAAGGGCGGCAGACACCGAAAATTTCCCGAATTTTCCGAAAATGATGGGTGCGGTTGAGGTGTCAGCCTCGTTCAGGCAAAAAGGCGGGAACGTCTGGAAGGTCAGTCTCAGGTCGAGGGGGAAGGTGAATGTCGCCGGGATTGCCGGGCTCTTCGGCGGAGGCGGGCACGCCAACGCTGCCGGGTACGAAGCAGAGGGCAGCGCCAAGGCGGTGAAAGATGCCCTTTTCAGGGCGTACGACAGCCATCGGAAGTAAACGCCGCCGGTGCGGTCCGGAGCGATGAAAGGCAGACGCTGAATGCCGGACTACAACAATATCATAATCAATTTCAATAAGCCTCTCCATATCACGTCCCACGATGCGGTGTCCCGGGTGAAACGGGTGCTCGGTGCAAGGAAGGCAGGGCATGCCGGAACCCTTGATCCTCTTGCAACGGGTATTTTGCTGGTCTGTCTGAACGAGGCCACAAAAATTACGAGGTTCCTCATGGATATGGACAAGGAATACAGTGCCAGGGTGAAGCTCGGTGAAAGAACGGATACCTGTGATTCGCAAGGGACGGTGATCGAGAGAAGGGACGTCCCTGAGCTGACGAAGGCCAAAATCGAAGAGGTCGTTTCGATGTTCCGGGGCACGATAATGCAGAAGCCGCCGATGTATTCGGCGATAAAGATCGGGGGAAAGACTCTCCACAGGCTTGCCCGCAAGGGAATCGAGATAGAAAGGCCGGAGAGGCGGGTCGAGATTTACGACATCCGGGTGAGGGAAGTTGATATCCCTTATTTTGATCTGTCGGTCTCGTGTTCCAAGGGGACTTACATCCGGACTCTTTGCGAAGATATAGGGACACGGTTGGGCACGGTCGCGCATCTTGCAGCTCTCGAAAGGACCAGGATCGGGACTTTTGCACTGGAGGACTCGGTGACAATCGAAGGGCTGGACAAAGAGGGGTTGCCCCTGTCTCCCTACGGCAGGTCTTTCTGCTCTATAGACAGGGCGTTGTCGCGCTTACCCGAAATAATTCTTGAGGAATCAGAGCACAGGCTGCTGAGAAACGGTGTTCGCATAAAGTCGCAAAAAGAGGACTGCTTGACGGACGATTCCCTCATAAGGCTGAAAGATCCGACAGGAAATCTCTTTGGTGTCGGCAGGATAAAAGCTGGTGTCATAGGGGTCGAAAGGCTTCTTCTCCTCTCCCCAATTCCGAATGAAAATGTGATCTAAATCACAAAACGTTAAACTAATTTCTACAAATTAGATTTGAACTATCTGATATAACAGTATTATTTTGTAAAAAAACCTTGACAATATATTTTTTTTCTGGTATTCATAAGCTATGCTTTTTTCAGGCAAAGGTTCAATAGGCTTAGATATCGGGTCGAGTTACATCAAGACCGTCAAATTGAAGGCGTCCAAAGGCAGCTATGAACTCGAACTTTTTGACATTCATCCCCTCCCTCCTGAACTGATAGTCGACGGTTCGATAATAGATTCCCTCAGGCTGGTCGATTCCATAAAGGAGATGATCAAAAAGGCCGGTATAAAGTCCAGGGAAGCTGTAATCTCTATCTCCGGCCACTCTTCCGTGATCATAAAGCGCATCTCCCTGCCCGAGATGTCCGAAGAGGAACTGTCTGAATCCATAAAATTCGAGGCGGAGCAGTATGTGCCTTTCGACATCGAAGACGTGAACCTTGATTTTCAGATTATAGGGCCGAAGGAGGAAACGGGCCAGATGGACGTCATACTGGTGGCCGTAAAAAAAGAGATTATTAATGAATACACCTCCGTGGTCAAAGAGGCGGGGCTGACACCGATCATCGTGGATATAGATTCCTTCGCTCTCGAAAATATGTACGGTATAAATTACGAGATCGAGGCCGAGAAAAACATAGCGCTGCTGAACATAGGGGCCAGTACGATCAATGTGAGCATACTGAAGGGTGGTATCTCGGTTTTCACAAGGGACAGTTCCCTGGGCAGCAACATCCACACAGAGGCCCTGCAGAGGGAGTTCAATATCCCATACGAGACCGCGGAGAGACTTAAAAGGGGAGAGGCAGTCGAGAACGTTTCACAGGAAGATGCCCTTGCCGTTATTGAATCGGCCTCTGAAGAGATCCTCGGCGAGATCGTCCGTTCTTTCGATTACTATCGCAGCGCCACCCTCCACGAGGATATTTCGGAGGTGATCCTGAGCGGGGGCTGCGCCCTGCTGAAAGATTTCGTATCGATGATAGCCGAAAAAACTGGCGTGGAGACGAGAGTGGCGGAGCCTTTCCGTAATATCAGGATACCGAAGAGATTTGACAGGGTTTACATAGAAGAGATGGCCCCCATAATGGCTGTTTCCGTAGGACTGGCCCTGAGGAAGCTTGGAGACAGATGATAAAGGTAAATCTTCTCCCGGTAAAGAAGAAGAGAAGGGCGAAGCCGATGCCGGGCTTTGTTGTTGCGGCGGTCTTTGTGACTATAGCGGCTGCGGCGGTGCTCGCCTATATGATCTACTCCCTGAACACCCAGATGACTCTAAAGAAGAACCTCGTTGCCGAGAACAACAAGAAGATCGCGGCGTTGAAGGAGAAGATCAAGGCCGTGGCGGATTACGAAAAACGGAACGCGGAGTACGAAAAAAGGAAGGACCTCGTTGAGCAGCTGAGCAAGAACAGGACTCTGCCAGTAAAGGTGCTGGATGAGATAAGCTCGCTCCTCCCTGCAGGGGTATGGCTCACTTCCCTCAGAATTACAGGCAACAATGTCAGTCTGTCAGCCGTAGGGTTTACGAACACGGACGTGGTTAACTACGTTAATAATTGCAAGAATTCAAAGATGTTTGCAGATGTATATCTCGGAGAATCGGTACAGACCAAGATTTCGGGATTTTCCGCCTATAACTTTACTCTTACATTCAAGGTGAAGACGTAATGGCAAAGCTGGATATAAGGAATCTGCCCTTATACGCAAGGATAATTATTGCAGTCCTCCCCGCTGCGCTCCTTTCTGCGATAATCATCATATTTGCTATCATGCCTAAGCAGAAGGAAATTAAAGAGCTCGATACCAGGCTGGATGCCCAGAACAACGAGATCGCGGTCAGCCAGGCCAAGGTGGCGAAACTCGATATCCTCATCAAGGAAAACGAAAGGCTTCAGGTCAGATGGAACGAATTGAAACAGCAGCTGCCGGAAGAAAGCGAGGTCTCCGGCCTTCTGAAGCAGGTCTCGGACAGGAGCTTAGGGGCGGGACTGGATATGATTTCCTGGAGGCCGGGTCCCAAGAGGGTTTACCCCGGGGGCATTGTCTATGAAATACCCGTTTCAGTGAGCGTGACAGGCACATTCCATGAATTCGGGGCGTTTCTGAGCGATCTGACACGGATGAACAGGATAGTGAATGTGAACAACATAAGTATGGGTGGTCCCAGGATGACAGGGGAAAGCAGCGTCCTGCAGGTATCCTTCACGGCCTCAACCTTCTCTGCCATCCCCGAAAAAACGGAGAAGAAAAAATGAGGCGCTCAGTTAAAAGACTGTCCTGTCTGCTGCTGCTCCTGCTCTCGCTGGCCGCTTTCGCGGGCTGCGGCAAAGAAAGCCCCTCCCCGAAAACCGCCCGGGCGATTCAAAAGCCTCAACCGGCCTCCCAGGTTTCCGTCGCCCCGCAGGAGGAAAAGAAACAGGAGACGGAGGTGTATGAATATAACCCCAGGGGGCGGAGAGACCCATTCACGTCACTGATAGCGATTGCAAAGGAGAAGCAGCAGCATAAAAAGTCGCCTAATCCGATGGAAAATTTCGACGTAAATGAAATAAGATTAACCGCTATTATATGGGACAAGAGCCATTACTACGCTCTTATCACGCTGCCGGACAACAAGTCCTACACCATAACGGAGGGAATGACGCTTGGACTTTACGGCGGCAAGGTCGAGATGATCACGAAGGATTCTGTCCTGGTGAGGGAACAGATAAGGGATTACAGGGGTCAACTTAACACTAAAGACACCATACTGAGACTCCGCAAGGAGGGAGATGAATGAAAAAATATATACTGAAAAGACTATTCCTGCCTATTATTTTGGTGACCCTGGTCGCAGGCTGCGCCACGACTTCCCGGGTGAGGGAAGCGGCTACCGACAATAACGCGGTAATTACAGGCATAAATGTAGAAGACAACAGCCTGTCGATCAGCAGTAACAGGCATTTTACCTATACCATTTATTCCACCGACGATCCCTATAAGGTTACAGTAGAAATCCCGGACATGTCGGCGGGAGATTTCACCAGAAAGATAATTTCCGAGAAGGCGGGCTTCACGGAGATCGTTCCCAGGCAGACCGCCGAGCCCAGCCCGGTTGTGAAGATTGATATAGCCCTCCAGTCCCCCACTCCGGTGGAACCTTTTTATAAGGACAACACCCTTACCATCAAGGTGAAAAGTGAAGGGCCCGTCAACGCCGAGAAGTCCGCACCTGCCAAGACAGAGGACATGAAGGCCGCAGACGAAGCGACTGCAAAGGACGTAGCGGCGAGGGTGGATGAACCGGCCGGGTCACCTGCAGTCGAAAAGAAGGTGCCCGATACGGATAAGTCGCGGGCGGCGACGACCGAAGCCTCCGGAAAGGAAACTGCGGACGGGAATAAAAAGGCAGTAGAAAAGATAGCGGCAACGACAGCGTCAGAAGACGTTAAGGGTGAGGAGATCAACCCTGCGCGCAAGGCCACCGAGATCACCGGCGTGAAGCTGGAAAAAACCGGGGGTGTGCTGAAGGTTGTCATCAAGGGCAACGGGGTCATGGTACCCAACGTCTTCCCGCTTGGCAAGAGGATCGTCGTTGATATTCCGGATGTAACAATGAATACCTCACTGCCTAAAAGTATTATGTCCCCTCTGAAGGGGATACGGGCAGGGAAACATATGCACAAAATAAGGATGGTGCTGGATCTGAAGGATAAAACCGGGTTCGAGGTAGCTGCGGTAGGCGATTCCATAGAGATTTCTCTGGAGTCAAAAGGGGCGGTCGCCGGTGCGCCTTCAACGGCGGCGTCCGCCGAGGCGGTTTCAGCGGCAGCTCCGGTTGTGCCGGCTCCCCCCGCGGCTGTGCCGGCGGCTGCGGCAGCGCCGGGGAAGGCGGAAGCCGGGCAGGCTGCAGCGGCGTCTCCGGGGATTGTGCCTGCGCCAGGGGCAGGGGCCCCGGAAGATGGCAAGTACAGGGGGAAGAAGATATCCCTCGATTTCCAGGACGCCGAGATAGGGTCGATCTTCAGGCTCCTTGCCGATGTGAACGGTTACAATCTGGTCCTCGATCCGTCCGTGCACGGGAAGATCACAATCAAACTCATGAACGTTCCATGGGACCAGGCACTCGACATCATCGTAAATACCTTTAATCTCGGAAAGTCCATCGAGGGGAACATACTCTGGATTGCTCCAAACAGCGTTTTTACGAAGATAATTGACGAGAAGAAAAAGACGGAGAGCCTTCAGGAAAGTGCGGAAGAGCTCAAGCAGGAGATCATTCGCGTGAATTACGCATCTGCTTCGGACTTGAGCGGCGCCATATCCCAGGGCAAACTGCTCAGCCCGAGGGGGAGCATAACGATCGACAGCAGGATGAACACGCTTATTGTCAAGGACACTGAGAAGAGCATCGAAAGGATAAAGGACCTGGTGAAGATAATGGATGTGGCGAAACCACAGGTCATGATCGAGGCCAAGATCGTCCAGGTTTCAAATGATTACAACCAGACGCTCGGAATAAGCTGGGGAGGCTCTTTTACTTCACAGACCTTCCCCAACGTTGTAGACGGGACCTTTTCGGTCAACACTCCCACTGTAACCTCGGGTCCGGGTGCCAATATCCCGGGCGGTGCCTTCGGTATGACCGTGGGGCACGCCAATACCGCACAGGTGAGCTTGTCTCTGCAGGCACTGGAAACCGTGGGAAAGGCAAAGACCCTGTCGAACCCTAAGATCCTAACTATGGACAACGAGGCCGCGACGATTCAGCAGGGCAAGACGTTCTTTATTTCTACAGTGAGCCAGTCGGGCACCCAGACCCAGCAGCAGCAGGCGACATTGAGTCTTACGGTTACTCCGAAGATCGCCCCCGACGGCTACGTTCAGCTGAAGGTGAGCGCCACCGACAACAGCCTTGAGCCGGGAACTGCCGGAGCCAGCGCGGTCGTCGATACGAAGAGCCTTACTACCCAGGCGCTGGTAGGGAACGGTGAGACTCTGGTACTTGGCGGCATCTATACGACTACCGAGACTGAAAGCGAGAGCCGGGTCCCCCTACTGGGGAATATACCGGGTCTCGGATGGCTGTTCAAGACTAGAAACAGGGTGGGGCCCAGCGTGTCGGAACTCCTGATATTCATAACCCCCAAGATAATCAGTCAGGCTATGTGAAGAGGGCTAATACAGCTTGAAAGCATTCGAGAAAGTGCGGGATAGAGAAAAAAGCAAGGAGGAGTAATGAAGGAAAGATATTTTGGAATCATACTTATATTATTGTTCCCGATGTTGCTGGCCGGATGCGGGGGGGGCGCGGGCGCCCCGGGATCCTCGGGCAGCGCTGATACGGGCATTCTCATCCAAGCTGATAATGTTACTGTTGACAGTCCCGACATTGACGTGAATGTACATATCTGCCCGAGCGGACAGCCGGAACCCGGCCTTTTTAGAGAGAGTGCCACACTCAATGTCACGGCAGCGCCATTGAATACGAGTACCGCTTCGGACCCTTTTCCCGCCAGCATTGAACAGTGCACTGTTACATACGAGAAGGCCAATGAAGATCCGGCTGCCCCGATAATCGAGGCTTTTACACAATATCCGAACTGCAAACTTGTCTCCGGCACTAATTCATGCGACTTGACTCTCATCGACATCCAGAGGAAGGTCGATTTCTGGAACGCAATTGTGGGTGCGACGAATACACCCGCAACGAGGCCGGTGCATTATGTTGCGGTGTTCAACTGTTCATATACGAACGCCTTCGGCAAGACAGGGAATTTCCAGACCGAACTGGATATCTGGCTTGATGATTTCAATAAGTGCTGATAGGGGGAGCAGGAAATGATTAAAAGATTATTATTTGCGGCAGCGTTATTTATTCTTGCGGCGGCATTGACGGGATGTGGCGGGGGTACGGGGTCATCGAGCCAGCCCACCGGTGTGAACGCCGGGGTACCATCTGTTATCCAACTGCTGCCTGTTCAGACCGTGGCCCAGACGAATTCCTATATTTCAGTCAAGGCCAAAGTGCTCGACGGCAACGGTCAGCTGCTCCCCAATGCCAAGGTAACCTTTACGAACCTTTCGCTCCTCGGCAGCCTGAGCGCAACTACAGCTACGACCGACCAGTTCGGAATTGCGACTGTGAACCTCTTTTCCACCACCTCCGGTTTTTCGACTATACAGGCCGAGGTAAATAACGGGGCTGGAATGGTGAGGGACAAGAGGACAGTGTTCTTCTCTGATTACGATCTCACCATCTCCAATACTACTAACACGTCTATACCCACCCTGACCCTGGATGTGGACGGGAACCACAACGGCATATATAACGAACCAGGCGATTTCATTCTTTTTGAGACCCCGGACGATAACCAGGTGACTATACGGGCGACGCTCACCGTCGGCGGTGTTCCTGTCTCCGGCAGCCTTATTACCTTCGGCTCCGACACGGCTGAGGGGACATTTCCTCTTGGAAATACCGTCCATACCGACATGAACGGACAGGCTTCCGTTCTGGTGAAGGTTGACCCCACTGTGCTCAGGAACTTTAATACAGTCCTTAATATAACGGCGTCGGCGGATGACGGCGCAGCGAACATTGTTTCTCTGTTCCTCTCTCCTGTGCTTGTTGATACGGTTTCGGCGACTGCCGATCCGCAGACCATTGATTCGGGCGCCACGTCGACTATTTCGGCGCAGGTATCGACAACTGCCGGCAATAATGCACCGGACGGGACAGCGGTGAATTTCACTACCACTGCCGGTTCTGTGACACCCTTCAGCCAGACAACGGCTGGTATTGCGACGGCAACATTTACGGCGCCGACCCTCTCTGCAGGCGGCTTCAACCTGCAGGCTACGATAACGGCCGCAACAGGAGGGAAGTCCGGCACGGCGAAGGTCACCATAGTGGCTCCGCCCGCACCGACGCCTGCACCGACGCCGACGCCGACCCCTGTGCCTGCATTGACAGTGAATCCGCCTGGTGCATCGATCTCCTGCGGTGGTGCCACTGCAACCTTCTTTGTGACCGGCGGCGTCCCACCGTATACGGCAACGGTGACTTCTGGGCCAGTGACTATTACTACCTCTGCCACCATACAGACAAGCGGAGGTTCTTTCAGCGTGACATCGGCTGTCTGCGGAACGCTTGCCGCCAGCACGCCGGCGAACGTAGTCGTGAAAGATAACGCGAATACTTTTGTGACAGTCCCGATAACAGTGACTAAACCTTAGTATTGAAGGCTTTCGACGGTTGAGCTAAAGGGGCGGGCTTTTCGCTCGCCCCTTTTTAAAGGAGGAAGAGGCAGATGACGAAAAGGTTCATTTATTTTTTTATCACACTTATCACACCGCTTGCGCTCGTCTCCTGCGGAAGCAACACGACGACGAGTCTCTCTTCGCCGGGAGTGAAGGCCGCCGCAGTAAGCCAGGCTGCCTCTGTCAAAGCCCCTGTAGCGACCGTCAAGTCTATCCTTGCGGAGGCTGACAAGGGCCCCTATAAGAAGGGGGAACTTCTCGTCCGGTATAAGGCCGGGACCAGCTCTGCCGCATCTGCCCGCGCTAACGCGGCTGTCGGCGCCAGTGCGATGAGGAGGTTCTCGCTCGTGAACGCCGAACAGGTGAAGCTCCCCGAAGGCGTTTCAGTTAAGGACGCGATTGCACAGTACATGCAGGACCCTAACGTCCTTTATGCAGAGCCGAATTATATCAGATACCCGAAGATGGTCCCCAACGATCAATATTTTAACCCGCAGCAGTGGGCCTTGAACAATACCGGCTTATATGCGAGCGGCACGCAGGGCGCTGATATCAAAATGCCCCAGGCCTGGGACATAACACAGGGCAGCAGGGACGTTATCGTGGCGGTTATCGACAGCGGCGTCGATTACAACCACCCGGACCTCGTGAGCAATATATGGATTAATACGAAAGAGGACTGCAACAATGGCAAGGACGACGATGGAAACGGCTATATAGATGATTGCGAGGGATGGAACTTCCCGGCAGGCACGAACGACCCCATGGACGATCTCGGTCACGGCACTCATGTTTCAGGCATTATAGGCGCGGTCGGAAACAACGGCCTCGGCATAGCCGGGGTCATGTGGAAGGTCAGGATAATGCCGCTGAAGTTCATCTCGCAGCTTGGTCCTGATGTTTGCGGAAGTCAGGAAGCCTTCTGCGGCGATACCGCCGACGAGGTGGCGGCCATCCAGTACGCAGTGGCCAACGGCGCCAAGGTCATAAATGCAAGTTACGGAGGTGACACTTTCTCACAGGACGAGCATGACGCGATCAGCGCCGCAAACGACGCCGGCGTGCTCTTTGTAACGTCTGCGGGCAACGGAAGCCTCGACACCATAGGGGACAACAACGACATCCTGCCTCAATACCCGGCAGGCTACAGTCTGCCGAATATTATAGCAGTCGCCGCCACGGACCAGAACGACCAGAGGGCTTCCTTCAGCAACTTCGGGCCGAATTCGGTCCAGGTCGCGGCGCCGGGAGTCTACATCCTCAGCACGGTTCCGACTATGGGCATCGCGGAATCCTTCAGCTCCCTCTGCACGGGTGCCTTCTTCACAGGGTACGATTTCTGCAGCGGCACTTCCATGGCCGCGCCTCATGTGGCGGGACTCGCAGGTCTTCTGGAAAGCTACTATACGAATTTCACCGCCTCGCAAATCCGTGCCACGATCCTCAGGTATGTGGATGTACTGCCCACTCTTGACGGCTGGGTACAGACGGGTGGAAGGGTGGATGCCTACAAGGCGCTTTCTTCCCTCCTTGCTCCGACGGGCCTTACGGCCTCTTCAAAGCTGCCCTCGGAAGTTTCACTGTCGTGGACAGATAATGCGACCGGCGAGGACGGATACACGATCGAGAGAAAAACAGGGGATGGCGACTACGTGCGGATCCAGACCCTTGGGCCGGATTCGGCGACCTACTCCGATTCCGGTCTCAGCCCGTCCACAACGTACACGTACCGGGTGCGAGCTTTCAACAATATCGGCGAGTCCATTGACGGCCCCGGCAGCGAGGCCACCGTGACCACACCCGGCTCGGTCGCCCCGCCCGCAGAGTCGGCGGGAGGGAGCGGGGGCGGCTGTTCCGTCGCCTCGAGGCCGGGCAACACGACTGCACTCGGAGACATTGCCGTGTTCCTGCTGCCGTTGATCCTGCTCTTCTTTCTGAAAAGGATCAGGCGCAGGAAGGCCTGAGATAGTTATCTGAGCCGGATTATTGACGGGAAGGGAGGGGCTTCGGCCCCTCTCTTTGTTTTGCATGGAATGAAGAAAAAGGCCCTTTTTGCATACGGGACTCTGCTCGTCATCGTCTTTCTCGCCCATGCTTTTCCCTTCCGTGCCTTTGCTTATGCGATACCCCTCTTCCTTACGGTTGTTCCGATATTCCTGAGGGAGAGGATCAACTTCTCCTTCTCCATGAAACACATAATTCTTGGGGCATGGGTCTCGCTCGCCGTCCTCGCTCCCGTGTTCGTATGGTTATACGCAGAGAAGAGCTTCAGGCCCGTCTCTTTCCACATGGCCGTGGCAGAGCTTTTTCTGGTCTCCTTCCCCGAGGAGGTCTTCTTCAGGGGGTTCCTCCAGGACATTCTTGGAAACAATGTCATGGGGGTGGTTATCGTAAGCCTTATGTTTTCCCTGTCCCACCTCCCGTTGCTCCTGTTCGGGGGTGCCGTCTACGCCCCTCTCACCTTCTTCCCCTCACTCGTCATGGGACTTCTCTACATGAAGACATCCAACGTTCTTCCTTCGACCATATTCCACTTTCTGGCGAATGTGGTGTTTCTGGGATTTATGATATAATTTATGACGCCGCGGGCTCTCCGGGCAGATCACGGACGCCGGCCGGCATCCGGAAAGGACAGATCATATACATGACAAAGCTTAGGTTTCTTACGTCTGGCGAATCCCATGGGCAGGCGCTGGTCGGGATCCTTGAAGGCATACCGGCGGGGGTGCCGATCTCTTCAGCGGACATAGACCTGGAGCTGCGCAGACGCCAGCAGGGGTACGGCAGGGGCGGAAGGATGAAGATAGAATCCGACACCGCCAGGATAATCGCAGGCGTCCGCTGGGGCAAGACAATCGGCTCGCCGATAAGCATGCTTGTCGAAAACAGGGACTGGCAGAACTGGAAGGAAGGCATGTCCCCTGAGGCCCGGCATGAGAATTCGATTGATCTCGTAACGCGTCCGAGGCCGGGGCATGCGGACCTCGCAGGGGCTCTCAAATACGGCCACGGCGATATCCGCAACATCCTCGAAAGGTCGAGCGCCCGCGAGACGGCCATGCGTGTGGCCCTCGGCGCGGTGGCCAGGACGTTCCTGCTGCTGTTCGATATCAGGGTGGGCAGTTACGTGACCGGCATCGGAGGCGAAAAGGCCGGTGATGGAGGCGATACCGCAAACGGGAAGACTCTCATGGCCAGGTTCGAAAAGGCCGAGAAATCCGCTGTCAGGTGCCCCGAACCCGGAACCTCGGAAAAAATGATGAGGGCGATAGACAGGGCGGCAAAGGAAGGCAATTCCCTCGGTGGGACGTTCGAGGTTTTTATCACAGGCCTCCCGGCGGGACTTGGGAGTCATGTCCAGTGGGACAGGAAGCTTGACGGCAGGCTGGCCCAGGCGGTGATGAGCATACAGGCGATCAAGGGGGTCGAGATAGGCGCAGGGTTCGAAATGGGCGGGCGGCCGGGGTCGGAAATGATGGACGAGATATATTTCAGCAGGAAGCGGGACGCAAAAAACCGTGCTGGAGGCTTCTACCGTAAGACAAACAATGCCGGAGGCATCGAGGGGGGCATGACAAACGGGATGCCGGTGATCATCAGGGCTGTCATGAAGCCGATCCCCACGCTCAGGAAACCACTGCGCTCCGTGGATATAAGGACGGGCAAGCCCTTCGAGGCCGCCTACGAACGCTCCGACGTCTGCGCGGTGCCTGCGGCGGCGGTGGTCGCGGAGGCGATGGCGGCACTCGTCGCGGCTGACGCATTCCTGGATAAATTCGGGGGAGACAGCGCTGAAGAGACAGGACAAAATTTCGATAACTACGTCTCTCTGATTAAAAGGCCGCAGTCTTGATGGGGGAAGCCGTGAAATGCGGGGCGAGGAATATCGTGCTTGCGGGCTTCATGGGGACCGGCAAGACCGAAGTGGGCAAGGAACTTTCCCGGATGCTCGACATGAAGCTGATAGACATAGATTCCGAAATAGAGACCGGGCAGGGGATGAAAATAAGCGATATCTTCGGTGCTTTCGGCGAGCGGCGCTTCAGGGAGATCGAGAGTGAGATGATCAGGAAGATAGGCGGTATGGAAAATTTGATCATCTCGACCGGCGGCGGTGCGGTCCTGAAGGAGGAAAATATGGCTGCACTGCGGGAAAAAGGGATGATATTCTGTCTGAGCGCCGGTCCCGAGACGATACTCGGCCGAACGGCCGGCAGCGCCGACAGGCCCCTTCTCAATGTGGAGGACCCTCTGGAGAGGATAAAGGAACTGCTGGAATTCAGGAGACCGTTTTATGAGAAGGCCGGGACGGTTATTGACACAGAGAACAAGACACCCATCCAGGTCGCCGAAGAGATAGCGGAGATTTTCAGATGCAGAAGATAAGGGTGGACCTGGCGGACAGGAGCTATAATATCGCCATAGGCGGAGGGATGCTTGCCGAAATCGGAAAGGCCCTCGAAAAGTTCGAGTTCAGCGGCAGGTTGGCGCTGGTAAGCAATCCGACGGTTTACGGCCTTTACGGGAAAACCGTTTCGCAATCGATGGTGGACTCGGGATTCGAACTGACCGAGATCATCATCCCCGACGGCGAGGAATACAAGAGCCTCGCCTGGGTGGAAAAGATCTACGAGGAACTGCTGAAGGCCAGGCTGGACAGAAGGTCGGCCCTGCTGGCCCTCGGAGGCGGGGTGATAGGCGACATCACCGGGTTTGCGGCATCGACTTATATGAGGGGTATAGACTTCGTCCAGGTGCCCACGACCCTCCTTGCTCAGGTCGACAGCTCCGTGGGTGGAAAGACGGGGGTGAACCACCCCATGGGGAAGAACATGATAGGCTCTTTCTGGCAGCCGAGACTCGTCTGGGCGGACACCGGCACCCTGAAGAGTCTGGCCGATCGACAGTATCTGGCGGGGATCGCGGAGGTGATAAAGTACGGCGTGATCTGGGACGAGGAGTTTTTTTTCTTCCTGGAGGAAAACAGGGACAAGCTTCTGGGCCTGGAGGACGTCTCCGTTGCTCATATCGTAAGGCGGTCGTGCGAAATAAAGGCGGAGGTTGTCTCCAGGGACGAAAGGGAATCCGGGATGAGGGCCATTCTTAACTACGGCCATACAATAGGCCATGCGATAGAAACGGCGGGCGGCTACGGCAAATACCTTCACGGGGAGGCGGTGGCTATAGGCATGTGCCTGGAGGCCAGGCTTGCCCAGGCAAAGGGCCTTATCGGCGCGGAGCAGTCCGGGAGGATAGAGTCTCTTGTCAGGTCTTACGGCCTGCCCTTCGAACTGCCGGCCGATATTGACCCCGCTGTTCTTTTTCCGGCCATGGAACTCGACAAAAAGACGGTAGGTGGAGAGCTGAGATTTGTCCTGCCCGAAGGAATAGGGAGGGCGAGGATACAGGGGGGCATAGCCCGCGAAGACGTAGAGAGGGTCATGTGATCCATCCGGCGGTTTGCCTGCCTGCGGCAGTAATGATATAAGTAAGTGTGGAGACGATGCCGGTCGTCGGGGAGAAATCATGAAGAAAAGTGTCTTTCGCCGCGTCTTTGTCCTCTATGCAGTAGTCCTCGTCCTCGCCGTTTTTTTTATCGAAATCTACCTTACGGCGGCTGTGAGAAAACACTATGAGGCGGACCTTGAAAGAGACCTCCTGGTCAGGATAAACCTCATGTCGGATTCCATCCCCTTCGATGAAGCCGATATTGACGCCCTCTGCAAGAGTATGAAAGAAAGAATGGGCAATACCAGGGTTACGGCGATAAGGCCGGACGGCAAGGTGATCGGAGATTCGGACGCGGAATCCCCGCTCATGGAAAATCACGCCCGCCGGCCCGAGATCCAGCAGGCGCTCATCGCCGGGAGCGGCTCCTCCGTGCGGCTAAGTCATACTCTGAACTATGACTTTCTCTACGTCGCAAAAAAAATCGTGAGGAACGGGATTTTCGTGGGGTTCGTGAGGCTTGCGGTCCCCCTGAAAGAGATAGACGAGGCGGTCAGCCGGTTCCGGATGAAGATGGTCCTGGTGGTGGTCATGATTCTGCTGGCGACGTGGCTGTTCTCGGTCTGGCAGACTGAACACCTGAGGAGGTTATGCGGAGAGCTGACAGATTTTTCCAGGTCCCTTGCCAGGGGGGAGATCGACAAGCGTCTCCACCTCGAAAAGGCAGGAGAGTTTGATGAGATAGCCGGAAATCTCAATGCCATGTCGGCGCACCTTCAGGGTACCTTAGCGAACAGTGAAGAGGAAAAGAAACGTTTGAATGTGATCCTGGAGAGCATCCCGGACGCCCTGCTCATAATTGATTCAAAAGGCTCGATCCAGCTTTCGAGTTCCTCGGCCAGGGAGTTTTTCGGCGAGTCGGCCCTGGCGGGGAGGCAGTATCTCGAGGTGGTGAGAAACCGGGAGTTCTCTGATGCCATGGACGAGGTGCGCAGGGACCTCCTGCCGGTGACCGCCGAAATCAGGATCGACGATCCGGATGAGAGGTATTTTGTGGTCAGAATATCCCC
>JBJKOV010000189.1:0-5292 GCA_046707105.1 Thermodesulfovibrionales bacterium | reverse complement strand
ATGTATGGAAGGCCTTCCGTTTGAAGACTGGCAGGACCGTTTAACAGGTGGTTTAATGAAAGATGCTTAGCCCATGTTATTCATGAAATGCGGTGGACACGAAAGGACATAGTGTTTTCGCTCATTCTCGCTTCGCTCCGAGGAACTTGCCCTCTTTATTATCACAGTATCGGGCAAGTAAAGCCGCTCTGACACTATGCCCTTCCGGCATGCCTGTGAGTGTGAAATTCGTAAGATAACCCCTACTACGTTATCTGGCTGAGGATGCCGTTGCTCATTTTGAACTGTTTCTGCGCTTTTGCTGCAATGTCCTTATTGTGGGTGACTATGACGAATGTGGTCTGCTCCTCCCTGTTTATCCTGGAGAAAAGTTCGAGTACTTCCGATTCGGTTTCCTCGTCCAGGTCCCCGGTAGGTTCGTCGGCCAGGATTATGGCGGGCTTGTTGATAAAAGCACGGGCGATAGCTATCCTTCTCTGCTGCCCGCCTGAGAGATGGGAAGGGAAAGAATTTGTCTTTTCTTTCAGACCTACGACTTCGAGAAGCTCCCTGGCGTGTTTTTCCACGTCAGCACCATATTCTTTCCCGAAGGCGGTGGGAAGCAGGATATTCTCAAGGCACGTCAGAGTGGGGATGAGACTCGAAAACTGATAAATAAAATTCATCTTCCTGTTCCTGAATTCAGAAAGCCCGGCGTCCGTCATCGACCATATATTTTCCTGATTGATAAGAACGAGTCCCGAATCAGGCTTGGTCAAGCCCCCGATGAGGCTGAGGAGAGTCGTCTTACCGCTTCCGGAATGCCCGATAATCGACGCCATTTCCCCTTTGTCTACGCTGAAGGAAACGTCATCTACCGCCTTCAGTACCTGGCTGTCTATACTGTATGTTTTTTTAAGATTCCTGACCTCTATCACATCTCCTCCAACCGCGGCTATGATCCGGCATTGCCCTGAATCTCTTTCATCAGGGCATCCGCTACGCCTTCATCGAACTTTTTTAATTCGGTGTACTCTTTCATGGCGTCCTTCCTTTTCCCCATCTTTACATAGGTTACGCCCAGATTGAACCTTGCCGTAGAATATCTCGGTCTCAGCTCTATAGCCTTTTTCAACTCCCGAATTTCATCCTTGTACTTGTTCATTTTTCCGTAAGCCACTCCCATATTGTTGTAAAGCACGGGATAATCTGCCATATATTTTTTCGCACTCTTAAAGGCCTTCACCGCTTCTTCGGGTTTGTCGAGGCGGCTGTAAGCAGTGCCGATCTGGACATATGCATACCCCATATCGGGTTTCAGTTTTAACACCTTCCTGTATGTGGCTATCGCCTCGACATACTGGGCGTTGCGGTCGTAAAGGTCCGCAAGGTGATAGAGGGCGCTGACGTCGTTGGGATTCTTATCCAGCTGCTGTTTTACCTGGTTGTATATGGAGTCTGTGGTGTAAGGGTTGAGCGGCACTGAGGACGTAGTCTGTTTCGGCGGCTCTTCGCTCTTCTTGCACGAAGTGACCGCAGGAAGAACACCGATCAGCAGGACAAGAAAACAGAGCTTTACTGCCTTGAGCGATGCAGGTAACCTTTTCATTTATTCCCCCTTTCTGATCGCTTCATATGGTTCCTTCTTGCTGGCGGATACGGCCGGGAGCAAAGATGCCAGCAGCCCCGTAAGTATCGAAAATATAACGGCTCCCGCCACCAGTTCCGAAAGAACGGGAACAGAAGGCAAAAGATAGGGCAATTTCAGACTCTGGATGATGATCTTCCTGAAAACGAAGAGGAGCGAGGCGCCTGCGGCCATGCCGAAAATGCCGCCGGCCAGGGATATGATGACAGCCTCTGATACGATGAGGCTGAAGACGTGGCCCCTCTTTGCCCCCATCGCGCGCAGGAGGCCCAGTTCTCTCTGTCTCTCATTGACGATCATGTAAAAAGCGAACCCCATTATCAGAAGTGCAAGCACCCACAGGACCGCGCTGATAACGAGTATTCCCCTCATAAGACCGCTCAGCTGTTTCCGGACCGTGCTGACGACCTGATCGGACGCGATCGCCTTTACGCCGTCGACATCGTGCTCTATTCGGATCGCCACCCTGTCAGGCTGCCAATTGTCTTTTACTTGTACAAGGACGGCCGATATCTTGTCCTTCTGAAGGTCCAGGGTCTGCATGGCCCTGGACTTTGAGTTCTCCGCCATTTTATAAGCGGCATCCATGGTCATGAATACGGACCGGTCAAAGAACTTCATACCGGTCGGCTCCATCGTTCCCATTACCTGAAACGGCGTGCCGAAAAATGGGATGGTGTCTCCAGCGAGCACAGGAAGCTCACGGCCTGCTATGACCTCGTTGCCCACAAGCGGCTTGTTAAGGTTTTTTTTGAGCCATGGATTTATAGTAAAGTCGGTCGCAGGGTCAAAGGCCACAAGAAATGCCTCTACGTTATAACAGCAGGTGAAAGACGCCGGCTTGATAAAAAGCTGAGGAGATGCATCTTTGACCCCTTCGATCTTCTTTACTTTGTCGAAGACAGACCTGTCCATATAAAAAGTTGTGGGCTCACCGGCCAAAAGGGCCGCCTTGGCCTTGGCCTCGTCCTTTTCGGGGACTACCAGGACATCCGCCCCAAGGCGGTAGGTTCCGATCTTCAGGGCGTTCTGCATCCCGCTTATGAAGATAGTTGCGCTGAGGAGCGTGCCCGTGACAACTCCCACTATCAGGAGCAATACAAGGGTACGGATAAACTTTCTTCTGAGATTTCTTGTTGCGAGACCGAAAATTCTTATCTTTTTCATCGCCTGTCCGTGGTTATTATAATGTGCGTATTATAAAAAGTCTAACGGGCTGTCTGGAAAGAGAGGCCGGGGACAAGAATCCCCGGCCCGGGAAAGACTGAACGCCCTATTTGGAACCCGGGTGCCAGTCGACTTCAATACCGCAGAGAAGGGGCGAGCCCTTATCTATTCTCACCTGTATTCCGTACTTTGAGTGGCAGGAATAGCATGCGGAGACTTCTTCGACTATGTCGTAGTTTTTCCTGTTCATAACGACGAGTTTGCTGTCGTCGCCGTAAGTCCTTGACGCGAGCAGGACATATTTGCCGTCCGGAGTGAACGCAAAGTCGTGAGGCCTTATGTTGTCCGGAACAATTATCCTCTTTGCGATCGTATCGGTCTTTGTGTCGATGATGATAACCTGGCTCTTGTGAGTGCCCGGCTTCAAGCCAGGATCGAATTCATTAGGAGCGCTGACCCAGAGGTATTTTCCGTCAGGAGACATTCTCGCCTGGTGAATGAAGGTCATGCCTTCGGGGCTCTTTATCTCTTTAATCTTCTTTTTCGTTGTCCAGTCATAGACATAGACGGTACCGGTGGGCATGTCGGTTATGTATGCCTTCTTGGCGTTCTTGGTCCACTGGATGCCGCATACCGCATTGCCTGCAGGCATCTTGTCGACTGTCTTCAGGGTCTTCGAATCCCAGACATAAACATGGCCGTCGGCCATATCTTCAAAATAGATGTTGCCGTCAGGACCGGCGATTGCGCCGCAGAATTTCTGGCCCACCTTGAAGGGGCCTTCTTTCTTTCCGGTGACCAGGTCGACCTTGTAGACATCGCCGTTCAGCGTGCCTGCGACGAGGACCTTGTGTCCATTCTGGTGAATGAGGGCCTGGCCGTGAGAACCGCCTGCCTTCTTGACCTGCTCGAAGGACATGCCGGCGATCTTGCCTTCCATCTCAGATCCTGCTTCCGTAAGTACTATTCTGTCTTTTTCGATGTCCGACGGCGACTTCATCGTTCTCAGGTCGATAATCGCGAGGTGACCGCCGTGGCCCGCTATATACGCGATTCCGTTAAACGTCGGAGCCGGCTTGGCCTGGATGACTTTCGCAGTTATGACCTGGGGTCCCTTTGCTGCCATGACATTTCCAGGGTTGCTGCTTAACGCGATGTAGCCTGCAGCCGCCAGTACCAAAACCAGTAAGACCGAAAAATTCTTTCTCATGCTTTCTCCCCTTTTTTTATCTTTTTTTAAAGCTTGCCTCTACCTCACCCTAAGTTCCTTTGTTCCCCCTCCTATCACCTCCTTTAAAACCTTCAATGATTTTTGCAGCATTGAAATTAAGTATATGACACGCCGCTGATATATTCAACTTCAAATTACAGGTTTAGGTCCGCTAAAAATATCTTTTATCAGCCCTTCAGGAATCGCTCAGGAAAGAAGAGGAGGGACATTCAGGATTCGAGGATGCGGAGCAGTTCGTCGATTCTTTTCAGAAGGACGGGATGTATCTTTTCCGGGGCGATTTCCGCCAGAGGTTTGAGCACGAAGACACGTTCATGCATGCCGGGATGGGGGATTTGAAGGTTTCTGCCGGTTATAACCAGATCTTCGTAGAGGAGGATATCGAGATCGATCACGCGGGGCCCCCAGCGGTACGAGTATACCCGCCCCATATTTGTTTCTATTTTCTTAAGGAGAGAAAGGAGCCCCGTGGGCGGGAGGTCCGTTTGGATCTCTATTGCCATATTAATGAAGCGGGGCTGATCTTCCGCCCCCCAGGGCTCGGTTTCGTACAACGAGGACTGTTTAAGTATGGTCTGTCCAGCCTGCCGGAGGAGGCCGACGGCCTCAAGACAGCTGGCCCGCCGGTCTCCGACGTTGGAACCTATACCTATATACGCCTTCGCCATAAAGGCCCCGGCAAATCAGAGGGACTTGCCTATTCTCCCGACGGCTTCTCTTATCCGTTCGGCGGAAACGGTGAGCGCGAACCTGACGTATCCTTCGCCGGGGGCTCCGAAGCCGTTGCCCGGCGTCGCGAGCACTCCCGATTTGTTCAGTAAGTGAACTACGAAAGACATCGAATCGAACCCCGCCGGAACTTTAGCCCATAGGTAGAAGCTGGCCCTGGGCTTTGACAGATCGAACCCCATGCCTCTCAGTCCCTCGAACAATACGTCTCTTCTCTCCTGATAAGTGTCTCTTATCCCCTCCAGGACCCTGTCGTCGGTCCTGAGCGCGACAACCGCCGCCTCCTGTATGGCCTGAAAGACACCGGAATCAAGGTTTGTCTTGATCTTGCCGAGGCCGGCTATCACCTCACTGTTGCCGACTGCGAACCCGATTCTCCATCCCGTCATGTTATATGTCTTCGAGAGGGAATGAAACTCAATGCCAACGGCACCGGAACCGTCGGTTTCCAAAAAACTCCGGGGTTTTTCCCCGTCGAAGTAGATCTCGCTGTATGCAGCGTCATGGCATACGATGATGTTGTATTTTCCGGCGATGC
>JBJKOV010000188.1:0-2059 GCA_046707105.1 Thermodesulfovibrionales bacterium | reverse complement strand
TCAGGCTTAATTCCATTTCAATTTAAAGCACAAACTATGCCAGCCAGAAAATCGAACTGTGCGGTCATTTCCCGAGACTGCATCTCCCCTTTTGAGAAAAGATTTCCCCTGGCGGGAAAACCTTTATCCGTGTGCATCTATGGTTAACTGCCGTTACTACGATTATCTTTTGACTCCTCACTTGTTTCTCTGTTTTCAGCGGGTTATAATTGGAGATGAATCAGGCGCTTACAATTGCCGGCTCCGATCCGTCCGGCGGCGCGGGACTGCAGGCGGACCTTAAGGTCTTCCGCCGCTTCGACGTGTACGGTCTTTCCGTTGTAGCTGCACTTACTTCACAGAATGTCAGTGGTGTGAAGAGCGTTCTGCCTGTGCCCCACACTTATGTGAGGGACCAGCTCACCGTCCTGCTGTCGGAGTTCAGACCTCATGCCATGAAAACAGGCATGCTCTACAGCGAAAAAAATGTCGAGACAGTCTCCCGGATAGTGAAGAGGTTTTCGCTCGGAAACCTCGTTGTCGATCCGGTGATCCTCTCGTCAACCGGCAGGAGACTTGCAGAAAGGGGCACGCCAGGGGCCGTAAGGAAGAAATTGCTGCCTCTCTGCTCTGTCGTGACCCCCAATATCTTCGAGGCGTCGGTGCTGAGCGGTATGCCTATCAAAACGAGAAGCGATATGGAAGCGGCTGCTGTCCGTATTAAGAAATACGGTCCGGCCGGTGTAATTATAACCGGGGGACACCTCGAAAAAACTGCCGTCGACGTGGTATACGACGGCGAGTTCCATTATCTCCGGGGGCGGAAGATGTCCGGCGAGTTCCACGGCACCGGGTGCGCCTTTTCGGCCGCCCTCGCCGCTCTGCTGGCCCGCGGCCATAGTATAGTGGAGTCGGCCATACTGGCGAAAAAATTCATGAAGAGCGTGATAAGAAAATCTTTCGGTTCAGATACAGGCATGAAATTGCTGGGTATATGAACCAAAATGGAAAGGTTATCCGCCTTTGCTGCGGTAAGAGATAATTAAATGTCGAAGACCGGCAAGACCTTTTTCCAGTGCCAGTCCTGCGGCTATTCAAGCGCGAAATGGCTCGGAAAGTGCCCGGACTGCGGAAACTGGAACACCTTTGCAGAGGAAAAATCCTTTGCGGGGCCCCGGCAGGGCAGCCTTCGCCGGTCCTCTTCAAAGAGCGAGCCGGTTGCTCTAAACATGCTGCAGGGCACATCGGAAGTCAGGACATCCACGGGAATGAAGGAGTTTGACAGGGTGCTCGGCGGCGGCGTCGTTCCCGGTTCCGTCGTCCTTGTGGGAGGGGACCCCGGCATAGGCAAATCAACGCTTCTCCTTCAGGCGTTTTCCGGCCTGGCGAAGAAATCCGGCAGGCTGCTCTACGTGTCCGGCGAGGAGTCTGCCCAGCAGATAAAGATGAGAGCCGAGAGACTGTCGGTCAGTTCGGAGGCCATCTATCTGCTTGCCGAAACCTCGCTTGAAGGGATACTCGAAACAGCGGCCGCTACAGCGCCCGGCGCAATGGTAGTGGATTCCGTACAGACGGTTTTTACCCAGGAACTGCTTTCAGCACCCGGTTCGGTGGGACAGGTCAGGGAATGTGCCGCCAGGCTGATGATGTTTGCCAAGCATTCCGGCGTGCCGGTATTCATTGTGGGGCATGTTACGAAGGAAGGCACCATCGCCGGCCCGCGCGTGCTGGAGCATATAGTCGATACCGTCCTTTATTTCGAGGGTGACAGGGGACACTCTTACAGGATATTGCGGACGATAAAGAACCGCTTCGGTTCGACAAACGAGATCGGCGTATTCGAGATGTCCGACTCGGGGCTCAGAGAAGTCGGCAACCCCTCGGAGCTGTTTCTGTCGGAGCGGCCCGGGAACGTTTCCGGCTCTACCGTTGTGGGCAGTATTGAAGGCACACGGCCTCTCATGATCGAGATACAGGCCCTCGTTTCACAGTCTAACTTCGGTATGCCGAGAAGAACGACCATCGGCGTGGACTTCAACAGGGTGAACCTGCTCATAGCTGTCCTTGAGAAGAGGGCGGG
>JBJKOV010000187.1:0-5588 GCA_046707105.1 Thermodesulfovibrionales bacterium | reverse complement strand
GGATCAGCCGCCGCGCCCTGATTTCCGCCAGTAGATCGGCATCAACATTTTACCGGGTTCAATGCCGAGCGGAATTCTGATGCTTCGCCGGCTTATGAGTCGACCGATAGCCATCATTTCTTGAGTTTCTTGACTATGCTCCGTTCCTGGTCGGCCCTTCCTGCAAATGTCTGAAGGGGGGTGACTTCCCAGTCCAGAGATCCCCACATGGGCAGCCCTCGCAGCAGCTGATCCAGTTCTTCGTTCGAAGATGCTTCCGCTATGAACACAAATGACCTGTCTCCCACGGGGAGCCCCCCGGCAAGAATTTTTTTCTTCTTCTCAAGCCCGACCAGTTGATCAAAACTTGGAAGTATCATTTTCTCAAGCACAGTTACTGCTTCTTCCGGAGAAGCAAACCCGGGTCCTCCGGACCCCACCACCAAGTATTTCATACTCCGTCCTCCTTTCTCTCCTTTGCCATAGATTAATACGGTCTGCGCCGACGCTTACAAAGTGACTTCTTACTTCTTTATCGTGCGACTTTTCTTAACTTTGTTTTTACAGTATATCGCCAAACCGGCTGCCTTCCAAGCAAATAGATTTCTGACGAAGCAGCGAGTTTACTTCTGCGCGATTCTGTGTAATCATTTATTAAAAATCACACCCATAGGTTTTTGCGTATCTGCGGTTGTTATCCCAAAAAGGAGGGAGTTATGATTTCAACGATTCTCGTGCCGACGGACGGTTCAAAGGCTTCCGAAAAGGCGGTGGAGAGCGCGATTGATCTTGCAAAAAATCTGAATGCTCTTCTGATAATCCTGAGCATTATCGATTTGCGGGCGCTCTACTCAATCGGGGAGACCGCAGTGCCCATGGCGGTGTCGACAACGGAAATCGAATCATATTTGGAGAAGGCCGCCGAACGGTATGTTGAGGGGGCGACGAAATTATGCCGTGAAAACGGCGTACGGTCAAAGGCCTCGATAGCCAGAGGGCATCCTGTAGAGGAAATCGTTAAAGAGGCCCGACATGCAAAGGCAGATCTCATCGTAATGGGCTCTCACGGAAGAAGCGCCCTGGCGGCAACAATCCTCGGCAGTGTTGCATACGGAGTTATTCACAAAGATTTCAAGATCCCTGTCATGGTCGTGAAGGGGTGATGCAGGATAGTACATTGATCAGCATTTATCCATGCTCCAGTCCTCTGAATTGGTGGCTATCGGGTGAGATAAGAATCGAACTTTGAAGTTGACGTACCGGCGGAATGGTAGTATTATCGAATTAAAAGAGGCACACCAAGTGGTGGTTGCTCTTCTCAGCTCGGCAGAAAGGTTTCAAGGTCGTAGGACGTAAAGTACAGATGTAAAAAGTCTCATGCTGTATGTCTCAAGATGTTCAAACCGCTGAGAACTGAGAATGAGCAAACACCACTTTTTTGTTGCGCTCCCGCAGCCAGTGAAAAGAGTTCTTGACAGCCACGCCGATTAGGATTATTCTGGAGTCAGAAGGAGCCGGATACGCTGGCATGGGTAAGGCTTAGAATCAAGTTACTAAGGTTTAATGGCTGGTGCGTGATGTGGTGAGCAAGCCTCCCGCAGTGAGGGGGAAGCCTAAAGCGTCTGCCAAAGCCACAACCGAAAGAAGATTGTCTAATGCATTTCCCTACGCCAAAGTATTTCGGCTCCTGTTTTAATTTCCCCGCCCTGATTATTTCAGGGAAAACCGATGCCAACATAAGGAACAGTGATATGTGCCCGAGGGGCATGCCCTTTAAATCTCTCTCTTCTGCCATGAGTGTGCCTCGGACAACCCCTGAGAGCCATCACTACCATGACGGCCAGGATCACTGCTGCCATCAGCATCTTTTTCATCTTCCCCATTCCGACATCATATCATAAAGATTGCCAGTTCACGGGATCTCCCGATGAAGGTCCTGCTTTTTACCGGCTCGATGGTTCTTTCCCGCGGCATGGCTTCGGAACGGGAGGGAAATACCTCTATAAATTTCCATTTCTTATGGTTCCCATCCAAGTTAACAATCCCAAAACGAGCTATCGACTTCTTCGCGAGGGTTAAGTGTTAATAGTGATTCAACCATTGAGAATCATTTGCACCTGAAATAACCACCATTCATTGACGAAAAGGACAGACTGAGATGCCCACAATCATATGTCTCTATGGCTGACCTCCGTTCACCCGGTCCCTCTTCCGACCACAGCACAAGCTCAACATTTTGTTGCAATACCCTACCTTAGTAGGGTTGAAGAAACTTTCATTATCCTCATAATAAGAATTGAGAACACTTACAAAGTTTTATATAATGAGGCTCCCAAAAAGGGGATTTAATTATTAGAGAAGACTTCGCCAGAAATGACAATTGGATAAAGAGGAAACAGCAATGGAAGGCTCAGGAGGAATATCCTTCGCTGAATCCTTCATCAATGGAAGCGATGTTTAAGCCGAGTTTGCCGTCCTTATAGAAGAAACCGGGGAAGTGTCCACTGTAAACGATATTGCCGAGCGATTTCACAATGAAATGAGATCCTCTTTTTCGATATTCGGCCGTGAAATATTTACTACCATGAGCATAGGCATAGTAATGAGCAATATGGGGCATTATGAAAGAACTGAGGAGCTTCTCCAGGACGCCGACACTGCAATGTACCATGCGAAAGAGCGCGGTAAGGCACGCCACGTGATCTTTGACTCCGCGATGCATGACAAAGCAGATGTAGCACTTTGGTTCGAAACAGAGTTGCGGAGGGCCGTTGAACAGAATGACTTTGTCGTTCACTATCAGCCCATAATATCGATAGAGGAGAACAAAATTACCGGATTTGAAGCACTTCTTCGTTGGCAGCATGCGGAGCGTGGACTCATCACTGCTGCGGAGTTTATCACGGTGGCTGAGGAAACGGGACTGATACTACCCCTCGGCGAGCGCGTCATTCGGGACGCTTGCGGACAGCTGAAGACTTGGCAGGAACAATTCCCGTCTTGCCGGGACTTAACCGTAAGCGTTAATGTTTCCTCCAAGGTCTTCTCTCAGCCCAATTTCTTCGACATTGTTAAGAACATCCTTGAGGAAACCGGCCTGGACGGAAACTGCCTCCGACTTGAGATAGTTGAAAGAACGCTTATAGAAAACCCCGAGCCGGCTGCTGAGGCGATAATGCGGTTCAAGAGGGATTTAAACGTTTTGTTCGATATAGATGACTTCGGTACTGGATACTCAGCATTGAATTACCTGCGCCACTTTCCCATTAGGGGACTTAAAATCGATGGCTACTTTATCAATGCCCTTACGTTCGACAAAGATAATGCCACAATTGTAAAGACGGTTATCGCTCTGGGACAGGAACTCGGCTTGGATGTAATTGCCGAGGGGATGGAGACGGTTGAACAACTCGATATTTTCAGGAATATGAAGGGCGAATATGCGCAGGGCTTTTATTTGTTCAGGCCTATGGACTGTGAGGCAGCAGGGGAATTTCCATAAACTTTTCTATAAAATTTCACTTATGGGGGAAGACATGGCAGGATCAAAAAGGATTCTAATATTCAATAAGAACGAGCAGGAAAGAAACTCTCTCCGTATTTTGCTGAAGACCGAAGATCACGAAGTTTTTGATACCGCAGACTCTCTGGAGGCCTTGAAGATACTTCAGGAGGAAGATATCGGTTTGATGCTGGTTGGCTCGGATCTCGAAGGGATGAGCAGACCGGACTTCAAAAAGCTGATAGAGAAGCTCAGGCCCGGAGTCAGCTCCGTCTTCATTCCTCCTTTTCCTGAAAAGGCCGAAGAGTTTTCGATCAACATTGAAGATTTTCTGAAAGTAATCAGAGACTACCTGAAGAGTCTGGGGGTAGTGGACAGAGAGCTCTCGCAAATGAAAAGGTTCTCCCATTCGATTGTAGACCGGCTATTACAAATATTTTCGGTAAACGATAAATATTTCTTCAACAATAATCATCTCGTTGCAGAGCTTTCAAAGAAGATCGCTGTCAAAATGGGGCTCGAAGAGGCCCTTATCGAAGCCATTGAGATGGCGGCCCTTCTGAGAGATCTTGGAAAATTGATGATCCATCAGCATATACTTGAGGAGAGCAAAAGGCTAACTCAATTCGAATTGACCCCGATGAAGGCTCATCCGTCCTACACGGTTCAAATATTGAGGCAGGTTGAATTCCCATGGAATCTCGATCCCATAATCAGCGAGCACCACGAATATTATGATGGCAGCGGATATCCGTTGGGTCTGAAGGGAAGAGAAATATCGATAGGAGCGCGTATTATATGCGTAGCAGACTCTTATTATGCAATGACGACCGACAGGCCCTACAGAAAGGCTATGACGAAAGATCAAGCTCTTGTCGAAGTCAAAAAAAATGCAGGTGGCCAGTTTGATCCGGAGGTCGTGGAGATATTTCTCTCCATGGTGCGAAAAGAACCCTCGGTGACAATACAAAAGAAAAATATCCTCATATTCGAACGTCAGGCAAGAATCGCCGCCATGCTAAAATTAGGAATAACTGCTGAAGATATAGATATCGTGAATGTGACAAACAGCGTTGATGCTTTAGGCAGCATCAGGCAAAGAAAGCCGGAGCTAGTAATAGCTGACATTGAAACCCTCGGCCCCGATGGATTTATGAATTTTTATGAGGCCGTACAGCGGAGATTTGTCGCCAAAGCTCGTTTTTTGATTGTTGCGCCCGATAAGGGCTACCTGAAAGACTTTCTCGTTAATATCGACCATATTTTAAGGCCCTTGGCCATCGACACGCTGACGGCAAAGGTCAAGGACATGCTGTCGGAAGATTCTCTTCCCGTGCCCGAGCAAAATGACAGAGGGCTTTCAGGGAGGATTGAGGACTTCAGTCTTTCAGATATCGTCCAGATTTTAAGCCTGGGGCTGAAGTCAGCCAAAGTGGAAATTGTCGGGAGCAGGGGAAAAGGTATTTTGTATTTCGCACGCGGGAAGGTAGTACATGCATCCTCAGGGAGTTTGCGGGGTCCCGAGGCTTTCTTCGAACTCATGGGCTGGGAAGAAGGAAGCTTTTTAATCCGCCACGGTCATTCGACAGATGAAGTCAATGTGACATTAGACACTATGCATCTTCTTCTTGAAGCCGCCAAAATTATAGACGAACGGCATCTTGTCTGCCGGGAAAATGAGAAGGTGAGTAGCGGGATTGACGGGATTCGGCAGCCCTAAACGCATGGTTCGGGCTATTTTATGAAGAGACGAAAAAGGTACGAAGGGTAAGCGGAAAAATCAGGATGCGGGGAAGCATACCCGCCCCTGATTGCGGATTAGGCGCTTAGAAGATGAAAATTGTACAAATATATTTCCATGGTCTAAACAGTTAACCTATAAATGTTGGGGGCATATGGGATATTCGTTCTTATTCCGACCATAGGTCTCAATTATCGTGCAGGTGCGGAGGTGGGTTATGGCTAGCAAGGGGGATATCCTGGTTGTGGACGACGAGCCGAACGCAGTCAGAGTGCTCTCTTCGATACTTAAACAAGACGGATATGATGTCCACGGCACGGGGGATGCGGAGAGTGCGACACGACTGATCCACAAAGTGAATTTTGA
>JBJKOV010000186.1:0-2836 GCA_046707105.1 Thermodesulfovibrionales bacterium | reverse complement strand
CGCCGGCGATTTCAAATTAACCTTGCAGTTGTATAAAATTTACATAAAGAGGACGGGATGCACCGCAGGTTTAACGGTACCTGACGCGTTAGAATAAGCCATGGAAACTCCCAGAAGGTTCTCAGCTTTATATTACAGGGACTTCAGACTTTTCTGGTTCGGGCAGATCATCTCCATTTCGGGGACATGGATGCAGTCCGTCGCCCAGGGATGGCTCGTCTACAGCCTCACGAAATCCCCTTTCTATCTGGGTATGGTTGCGGCTGCCGCTTCGCTGCCGATACTGTTCTTCACTCTTCCCGCCGGCGTGCTTGCCGACAGGGTTCCGAAGCGGAACCTGCTGCTTTATACGCAGGCGTTTTCCATCGTCCCTGCAGTCCTTCTCGGAATACTCACAAGCCTCAAGGTGGTTGCCGTCTGGCAGGTCGCGCTGCTGGCCGCGCTGCTGGGATCGATAAATGCGATAGATATTCCTACACGGCAGTCGTTTCTCGCTGAGATGGTGGGACGCGGCCAGGTTGTCAACGCGATAGCCCTGAATTCGGCTGCCTTCAACGGGGCAAGGATCATCGGGCCGATGATAGCAGGATTTGTCATAGCGTACATAGGACTCCCCGCCTGTTTTTTCCTGAACGCCGTGAGCTTCGGGGCGGTCATTTTCGCCCTTTCAAAGATGAAAACCAGGGGCGAAATCAGAGTGAAGCCGGAAGGGATAATAAAGGATTTCGTAAAGGGCATAGAGTTTGTGAAGGGCAACAGGGAAATAGTGGCAGTTATCGCCCTGATCGGTGTTTTCAGTCTTGTCGGACTTCCCTATATCAGCCTGCTGCCGGTCTTTGCCGGGGAGGTTTTTGACAGGGGTGCCAAGGGCTATGGAATTCTTATGGGTGCCTCGGGGATAGGAGCTCTTACCGCGGCGGTAGGGATCGCTGCAAAGACGAGGATACGCAACACACTGAAGATCATGTCCCTGGCCGCACTCTGTTTTTCGACCGCCCTGCTGGCTTTTTCAGTTTCCCGGATATTCTGGGTTTCGCTCTTGATAATAATGTTCGGGGGCTGGGGGATGGTGAGCTATCTCGCCTTGGCCAACAGCTTTATCCAGATGAGCGTGCCGGATGAGCTGAGGGGCAGGGTGATGAGCGTGTATTCATTTGTCTTCCTCGGAACAGTACCGATCGGCAACGCAATCATGGGCGTTGTCGCCGACAGGATAGGGACCACGCACGCAGTGTCTGCGGGGGGCGCCATCTGTATTGCGGCCGCTCTTCTCTTTGTGAAGAGATACGGCAAAGAAAGAGACGAGACGCCTGCTTGAGGGAAGGGGACAGTTGGGCTGAGCGCCGTTTTTAAACGCTTCAGTTTTCAGGTTTTTTGAGTCGCCGGAAGGATATAATAACCTTTATGAAGGTGCTTTCAATAGAGACATCTACGATGCTCGGCGGGGTTGCGATTGCGGACGCAGAAGCCGGGCTTATCGCCGAACTGAGACTGAATGTGAAGACGACGCATTCCGAGAGACTGATGACTGTTGTCGACCATGCGCTTGTCCAGTCCGAACTGACTTTGGAGGAGATCGATGTATTTGCGGCTGCCATCGGGCCGGGCTCCTTTACCGGCCTGAGAATAGGTCTGAGCACGGTAAAGGGCCTGTCTTATTCGACAGGCAAACCCGTCGTCGCAGTCCCGACGCTTGAGGCCTTTGCATGGAATTTCCCTCACTGCGGACATCCCGTCTGCCTGATGCTTGACGCAAGGAGGGGAGAGGTCTACGCTGCTGTCTTCAGGTGGGAAGGGGAGGGGTTCCGGCGGGAAATTGAAGACACTTCGATCAGACCTGAGGAATTGCTGGAGAGGCTCCACGGGACCACTCTTTTTGCCGGGGAAGGAGCTTTGCTGTACCAGGATACGATCAGGAGTATCATGAAAGACAGGGCGGTAATGGCCCCCTCCGCAGGCATGGTGCCCTCTCCAGCGAATGTCGCGATGCTGGGACTTCTAAAGGCGGCGAGGGGTGAATTCGTGGACGCGGCTGAGGCTGTCCCTCTCTATATCAGAAGGTCGGAAGCTGAAGTGAAATGGCAGAAGAGCCGCTGAGTGACATCTCCATCGGAGACATGATTACAGATGATGTTCCTGAAGTAGCCGGGCTTGAGCAGGTCTGCTTTACAACGCCGTGGTCGGAAATATCTTTCTATAATGAAGTGAGAAGACCGGGCTCGCTTTCAAAGGTGGCCCGCCTTGGAGAAAGAATAGTCGGATATGTATGCGCCGGCCGGGTCGTTGACGAAGGACATATCCTCACCATGGCCGTTCTTCCTGAATTCAGGCGGCGGGGGATCGCGTCCGCCCTCATCGGAGAAGTGATCCGTGACCTGAGGGAGGAAGGCTGCAGGTTCATCTTTCTCGAAGTGAGGTCGTCCAATGAGGCCGCAAAAAAAATTTACGAGAAATTCAATTTCAGGGTTTTCGGGATGAGGAAGAGCTACTATGCGGCGCCCCGGGAGGACGCTGTCATGATGGTGTTGAAGTTCGAGTAAAGGCCGTAAATAGAGTCTGTGTATAAACTCCTTGCTTCAAAAAAAGGCTGTCATTCCCGCAAGTGAAGCGCGTCGGGAATCCTTCTGTGAAGCCCTCGGAAAGATTCCGGACAAGCCGGAATGACAACCACGCAGCTAATATATCGACTTTATACACAGACACCAAAAAAGTGAATAGTGAAGGGGCCTGCTTTCCGTGGGGGTTACTTTCCGTCCTGCCAGATTCCTTCTGTCTCTGCGCCGCAGTTGCTGCAGGTGTTTCCTTTTATCGTGTTTTTCACAATCCGGTAGCCGAA
>JBJKOV010000185.1:0-25637 GCA_046707105.1 Thermodesulfovibrionales bacterium | reverse complement strand
CGCGTCGGGAATCCTTCTGAAAACAAAGAAAGATTCCGGACAAGCCGGAATGACACAAGAAGCGGATATAATAATATTTCAATTTTGAGATAGGTTCTACTTACTTCTTCTATTCACTTGCTTCGTTTACAATATTCTGATTCCGAATTCCTTGAGGGTTTGGGCGAGGGCGCCGAGGGGAAGGCCCATGACGTTAAAATAGTCGCCTTCTATCTTTTCGACAAGAAGGGCCCCCAGCCCCTGTATTCCATATGAGCCTGCCTTGTCGAGAGGCTCGCCCGATTTGACGTATGAGGAAATCTCTTTGGACGTCAGGCGCCTGAAATATACCTTCGTCTCAACCGAGTCCGACACCGATTTCTTCTTCGCTGTATCGAGGACCGTAAACCCAGTGATAACGGAGTGGGAACGGCCGTTGAGTCTGGCGAGCATACGTCCGGCATCTCTTTCGTCGCGTGGTTTGCCGAGCAGGCAGCCCTCGAAAAGCAGGAAGGTGTCGGCCGCGATAATAAGGGCGTTTCTGTATTTCAGGGCAACCGCATCGGCTTTTTCCCGGGAAAGAAAGCGCGCCAGGTCGTGGGGCTCCATGGGAAGGTCCATCGTTTCCTCATAGTCTCCTGCGTCCACCCGGAATTCCAGACCCGTCAGCGCGAGGATTTCCTTCCTCCGCGGTGATGCCGATGCCAGGACGATCTCCCTCTTTTTATACGAATTGCCCGGCCGCATATCCCGAAGACCACGCCCATTGAAGGTTGAATCCGCCCAGTTGTCCTGTTACATCGATGACTTCACCTACAAAGTACAGGCCGGCCACTTTTTTCGCCTCCATTGTTTTCGACGAGAATTCCCGTGTGTCAACTCCTCCCCGGGTCACTTCGGCCCTGGAAAAACCGGCAGTCCCGGCAGGCACTATTTTCCATCGATGGAGCGCCGCGGCTATCTTCCCTAGTTCTCTGTCGGAGTATTGGTTCATCGGTTTCGAAACGAAGAATATATCGCCCCATGCATGAATAAAGCGCTTCGGGAGATACCGAGACAGGAAATTTCGCATTTCCATTTTGCTGTTTCTCTCGCCGGCAAATAATTCGCCGGCGTCTCTTTCAGGCATGAGATCAATCAGAACCTCGTTTGCCTTCTCCCAGTAAAGTGAAGCCTGGAGTATAGCCGGACCGCTCAGCCCCTCGTGGGTCAGAAGGACGCTGTTCCGGAAGGTCTTCTTTCCGCAGCTGACGGTCGCATCGAGTGAAATCCCGGCCAAAGCGCCGAAAAGGCCGCGGTCTTTCCGGTCCCACAACAGGGGTACAAGTGCCGGCCTCAGGGGCGTGACGTTCAGGCCGAAGCGGCCGGCTATGCGATGGCCGAAGTCGGTTGCCCCGAGCTGTCGGAAAGAAATGCCGCCTGTCGCTACGACGAGGGAACGGGACCGAAACCGACCAAGGTTAGTGGTGACTCTGAAAAAGTCCTGTTTCGTTATTCCCGAAACGTGGCAGTTAAGCCGTTTTTCAACCGCCGAAATATCGCATTCCTTCTCCAGCATGCGGACGATTTCGATGGCGCCATTGTCACAGAACAACCGGCCGTCTTCTTCATGATAATGGATCCCATGCTTTTCAAGAAGTCGTATAAATTCCTGCGGCCCGAATCGGGCGAGGGCCGATGTGCAGAATCCGGGGTTCCCTGAGATGTAATTTTCAGGAGATGTATTCAGGTTGCCGAAGTTGCATCTTCCGCCTCCCGAAATCCGTATCTTGTTACCTGTCAGCGGCGCATGGTCTATCACCAGGACGGAGCGCCCGCGTCTTCCCGCCTCCAGGGCGCACATGAGCCCGGCGGCGCCGGCGCCGATTATGATGACGTCTCTGTAGTCTTCAGACGAAGTATTTTTCGATTGACGCGGGGTTGCCACGGCATCACCCCTTCCTGCTTTGTGACCTGTTGAGATGACTATAATGGCATGATTGCACGGGAATTTCAATTTTGGAGTTGCCACCTGCTACGGGTAAAAATCGGCCGGGAAACTTATGAAATCGGTCTCCAGATCCCCAATCGCCCGCAGACAAAACGATTATCATGCCGGCAAAAGGTTGCTATACTTATCTTAAATAGTCGGCCTAAGTATATCCTGCAAGATTTATTTGGAGGTGATCGGCTGAAGAGTATCAACCGGGGGCAGCAGTTCCCGTTGGCGGATATCCTTCCGGGGAAAGACCCCGGACATGAGGGAGTGACAAACAGGACAAGTACATTTGGGTTCTTTCCGGAAATCGAAGTCGGTAAAGAGGCACGCTTGTTTGTCATCTGCAAACAGGTACGTGACCGGAAGGGAGAGGATTCAGCAATGATGCCAATAGGAGTATATACACGCACGGCAAAGCGTTTCTTTGCCATATGCGGTGTCGTGACAAGACAATTTTTCCATTATCTGCCTCACAGAATTCGTTTGGTCCCAGCGACAAAAGAACAGAGGGAGATAATAAAATATCTCAAGACAAAGCAGCCCAAAATCGCTTCGCCTGCCATCGTAAAAGAGACCATCGAGAAGCTGGGACCCACCTTCGTCAAATTTGGCCAGTTCCTGAGCGTAAGGCCGGACCTTGTCCCTCCGGAATACTGCGAGGCATTCAGAATGCTTCAGGATAAGGTGCCCCCGTTCTCTTTTGAATTTGCGAAGGTCGAAATAGAAAGGGAACTGGGGCAAAAATATACCGAACTGTTCGCAGAGTTTGATGAAACGCCTGTTGCCGCCGCCTCTGTTTCCCAGGTGCACAGGGCGAGACTCAAAACAGGCGAAGAAGTGGCCGTGAAAGTACAGCGCCCGGGGGCCAGGGAGGAGATGGAGACCGACATCCTTCTCATGTTGTTCTTCGCGTCTCTGATTGAATTCTTCCTCCCGTCGATCAGGAAGAACCGACCGAAAATGCTCGTTAAGGAGTTTTCGAGATGGACCGACCGGGAACTGGATTTTATCAGGGAAGGAAAGAACGCGCTTGAATTCTTTTATTATTTCAGAGGCTATCCTCACGTGAAATTCCCCAAAGTCTTTCTTGAGCATACGACGGAGAAGGTCCTGGTACTGGAGTTCCTGCGGGGTAGTAATATCATGGACGTACCGGAGGAAGCCATTGACAGGAAAACCGTTGCCGCCCTTATAGCGGACTCCATGTAGAAACAGATTTTTGTAGACGGATTTTTCCACGGTGATCCCCACCTTGGGAATATTTTTTTTATGGAGGGCAATGCCATTGCCTATCTCGATTTCGGGATCGTGGGTTACCTGACGAAGGAGCTGCGGGAATGGTCCTTCGACCTTCTCTATGGCATCGCGGAAGGAGACGTCACCAGGATCATCGATACGTTTCTGGAGCTCTGCAACGCGGACCCGGAAGATGTTGACATTCCGTCCTATTACAGGGAAATCAATGAAGTCCTTTCCGAATTGCATGTGTGTGAAATTGCCGGGGTCCCCTTTACCTGCATGCTCGACAGGTTTCTGAATACGAGCCTTGCCTTCGGCATAAATGTGCCCCGCGATTTTGTCATCATGTCAAAGGCCATTGCGACGCTTGAGGGGACATGCATGACCATCGCTCCCGATATAAGGATTGTAGAGTACCTGCAACCGTTCTTTGAAAAATATATAGTCGTAGTTCCGGACTTCGATGAAATGCTGAAAAGGCTGAAGGCAGGCCCTTTCGAGATGAGAAGTTTTAAGAGACTGGCTTCAAAACATCTCAAAAAAGCGCTTCTCTTTCTTGAGCGTCCGAGCTTCCGGATCGAGAGCGAAGAATTCAGGAATATGGTATCGGAAATGGACAAGGCCAGCGCCAACATCTCCTACGGGGTGATTATCGCCGCGCTGATAGTATTCGCATCAACTCGAAGCCATGGCAGCAACTTCGACATATGGCTGAAAAGTGTTCTGCATTTGCCTTTCTCCTACATTATGCCGATTCTTCCGCTAAGCAGCCTCTTAGTCGCGGGACTATTGGGGCTGAGGCTTTGGTTAAGGAATCGCCCAAAAAAATGAAGTAGAGCCTCGTAGACGACCGGCTTCGGCTGCCTTCAGCTCATCACTCAGAATCACTGTTTCGGCTTTCCATTGGTCAATGCGGAGCCATACTTCACACGGTTCGACTTACAGTTGACATCCTTTGGTCCAGGGCATACATTGTGAACAGATGAGGACGGTGAGATGAATAAGGTCGACGCCCTTTGCGGAATGGACCGCGCAATGATGTACGAATTCAGCAGACAGAGCGTGGAGAGGCTCAGAAGCGGCCTCAGGTTCAGGTTGATAATGCCGCTTTTTTCGGACCTCATGGACGCCAACGTGGATAAGGAAGTCGAAAAGGACGTGCTCATCATAAAGAGCGCCGCCAGGGCTTTCAGCGACGGCGTTGACGGGGAGAGCATGAACATCACCGGGCTCTTCAGGGAAACGACCGAGGTTGACAGGAGATTCATGGAGAAGCTTTTAAGACTGCCGCCTCTCAATATATGTTATGGGTGCATAGAGGATATAAGGAAGAAAAGGATACAGCTGCTGGTTTCAACGGTCTATGATATACTCTCCCAATGGCTTGATTCCATCCCCTTCAGATCGGCGGTAAGGAGAGCCTACTCGCAGCTGGAATTTGAAACCCTGCTTAATGAGATGCTTCACCTGTACACCCTTGAAACGAGAGAGTTGAGCAACTCATTCAAGCTGCCGCTTGCAAAGGAACTGTTCACGAACACCGTGTTCAACACGATGGAATGCGTTGCCGGCAGCCTGGCGGCGGCGTTCGGCCGGAAAATTTACGAGGCAGATAAAGAAAATGCCGGGACCTGATCTGATCCTTGTTCACCCGCCTTCTGTTTTCGGCTTCAGGGAGTCACCCGCACTCTTCGGGCCCATAAGCGACGTTGTCCCTTCTTCTTCGATATTCGAGATATACCCTATCGGTTTTCTGACAATATCCGAATACCTTCACAGGCATGGTATTGAAACGAGGATAGTAAATCTTGCACAAAAGATGTTGCGGAGCAGGTCATTCGAGCCCCGGGAGTTCTTGAAAAAGCTTAAGCCTGCCGCATTCGGCATTGATCTCCACTGGCTCCCCCATGCGGATGGAAGCCTGACTCTGGCGGAACTTGTAAAAAAGCTTCATCCCGGGATACCGGTCATCCTTGGCGGCCTTTCGGCAACTTATTTCCGGGAAGAGATAATGAGGGACTATCCGTTTGTGGATTTCATCGTCTGCGGGGACTCGACCGAAGAACCTGTAAGAAGGCTCATGGACGCGATAAGGCAGAAAAGCGGGTATGAATCGGTCCCCAACCTGGCCTGGAGGGATGAAAGCGGAGCTGCCAGGTTCAACAGTGTGTCATGGAGACCGGAGAGTCTGGATTATGTGAAGTTCGATTACGGACACCTGATAAGGATGTCGGTGAAGTACAGGGACCCCTCGGGTTACATACCCTTTAAGTACTGGCTGAAGTATCCGGTGACGGCCGTTTTTTCATGCAGGGGCTGCAACCACAATTGCGGCTCCTGCGGCGGATCGAGTTCAGCCTTCATGAAGGTCTGCTCAAGGAATGCCCCATGTTTCCGCTCTCCGGAGATGCTTGCCGAAGATATCGGGAATATAGCGGCCCTGACGAGCGCGCCTGTCATGGTCATTGGGGACCTTATGCAGGCGGGATTGCCATACGCCGAAAGGTTCCTGGATGCGATGAAGGGATATCCTGTAAAGAACGAAATCGCTCTTGAGTTCTTCAACCCGCCCCCCAAAGAACTTATCGGAAAAATTAAACGGTCCATTAAACACTTTAACGTGGAAATATCGCCAGAATCCCACGATCCTGCAATACGGGCGGCCTTCGGCAAGCTTTACGGAAACCGTGAAATGGAAGGGTCCATAGAGGCTCTTCTTGCCGCCGGATGCGGCAGGGTCGACCTGTTCTTCATGGTGGGGCTTCCGTATCAGGACCGTGCCTCCGTCATGAAGAGCATTGACTATTGCGAAGAGCTTGTTCAACGCTTCGGCAAAAGGCTTCTTCCCATGATATCTCCCCTGGCGCCTTTCATAGACCCGGGCAGCAGGATTTTCCAGGAGCCGGAGCGATTCGGTTACACGCTTTTCTATAAAACCCTGAAGGAACACAGAGAGGCAATGCTGAAACCAAGCTGGAGGCATGCCCTCAACTATGAAACCAGGTGGATGGACCGGGACGAAATAGCGATGACGACTTATGAGGCGGCGCTGAGGCTCCTTCAAATAAAGGAGCGGTTCGGGATCTTCGAAAGCGGCCATGCGCAAGACCTGAGACGAAACATCGATATGTCCATCGGGCTGTTGAAAAAAATCGACGGCAAAACCGCCATTGACGGAACCCTGAGGGCCGACATACTAAGAATGAACAGCGCCAATTCCCTTTGCGGCAAGCACGAGCTGGACTGGCCGGTCAAGCGCGGCGTCATAAGACTGTGCGGTGTTTTAAAACTGCTTTCAAAGAACTCCTGAATAAACCTGATGAACGCCTTTTTGGCGCGGGAATAAATTAAAACACTCAAAATACAGCCCAACATCTTCGACAAGTTGCAACCTGTGACCACAGGTGTACAATATTACTGGAGGTGGATATATGGACATCCTTGTTCTCACTACCGGGCCTGTTCTGGAGATCGACGGAGTAAAGTACTATCATCATCCTAACGGCGGGGGCATGGTGGCAGAAACTGCGCAAGCGGCTGAAACGGCTTTCATAGGACCTTTCGCCAAGGTGTGCGGCCATGCCAGGATAAGCGGTGAGGCCCTTGTTTTCGGCAGTGCGTGGATTTTCGACAGTGCCGAGATATCGGGTCGGGCCGAGGTTTTCGGCAACGCCAGGGTCTTCGGCAACGCCAGGGTTACAGGAGACGCCAAAGTTTACGAATCCGCCAGCGTATGTGATACTGCCGAAATAAGCGGCTTCGCAGAAGTATGCGGCAAGGCGATAGTCCGCGGCAATACCATCTTGAACGGCACAAAGAGGGTGGATAGCGAAATTGACCTTGCCGGAAATCTGTTATCCAAAGTGAGTAAATGAGCAAATAAAAACTTATGCTGTTGTCGTTGCCGTTCCCCTATCAAGATTTGAGTCCCTGTCCTGAACGGCCTCAAGGCTGTGTTCGGAAGAGGGACTCGATCCTGCAGCAATATTCGTTTATCCGGAAATCCTCAGTATGCCGCGTCTTGACAGACATCGCGTCGTTGATTAAAGAGATACCGGGTTGCCGATCCGTAACTTGATCCATAAGATGCTTCAGTTAAAAAAAATTGATGAAATGGTCTGAATTTAGTGCGAGAATAACATTAGCAGTATTTAAAGGATCAATATAATCGAAGAGGGTGAGTCAATGGCGGTCGACAATAGGTCCTTAAATCGGCGGAATACCGGTGGGTATTGGAATCTTGACGCCTTGAAAGACGGGGGGACCGAAAGCAGCTTCGGACACCTGAAACCCACCGCACAACGTGACCGGGATACTTTCATCCAGGAGATATTTGCTGCAGTAGCATCGGACATTGACTTCCTGAGCTCATTTTTCAGCTTCCGTCTTGACCAGGGATGGAGGAGCAGGCTTGTCTCCCTCCTGGACCTGAAAGGAGGCGAACATGTTCTGGACCTATGTACCGGAACCGGGAAGGTGGCGTTCCTGCTTGCAAAAAAGGTGGGGGAGAGGGGCTCGGTCTGCGGTCTCGACTTTTGCAGGGAGATGCTGATGGAAGCGGAGAGGAAGCTGAGCCCGCAGGTACCCAACGTCAGCTTTGTCTTCTCGAACGCAAAAGAGAGCAACTTCCCGGAGAATACCTTTGATGCGGTGACCGTATCTTTCGGTATGCGGAATATACCCGATACGGCGTCTGCCCTGAGAGAGGCTTTAAGGGTCCTTAAACCAGGGGGAAAATTCTGCTGTCTTGAACTCACTCCGCCAACGGCTCAGTGGATCAAACCTCTTTATAGACTGTATTGTTTCAAGGTCATGCCTTTTATAGCGATGAAGGTCCTCAAGACGGCGGTACCTTACAATTATCTGCCCAGATCAATTGATGCATTTCCTTCTACAGCTGAATTCAAACATACGCTGGAAGCCTGCGGCTTCAGCGATGTAACCGCTTATTCGATGACCTTCGGCATAGCCACGATTTTCGAGGCCCGAAAAGTTGTGTGAGGAAGACAATGAAAAGGCCTTATTCTCCGGGCACTTATCTCGCCACCCTGATTCCGCTGCGTCCTGATTGATCTGATGTCGAGGGTCCATTACAGAAGAAGATTCCTGAAGGGGCTGTTCATAGCCCTGAGGGTGCTGATCTCATACAGGCTTGTCCCTGTCATCGGGATATTCCTCCCTTCCGAAATAAAAGCGGCCCGCCTTAGCAGGCTCCACAGGAGAAACGCCGCTCTGATAAGGGAAAAGGCCCTCGAAATGAAAGGGGTGATGATCAAGGTCGGCCAGTTCCTGAGTTCGAGGAAAGACTTTCTCCCCGACGAATTTGTCGAAGAACTCTCGGAGCTGCAGGACCAGGTTCCGCCCCATGATTTTGTCGAAATAAGACAGCGCATCATCAATGAGCTCGGCTCGGCGCCGGAAGATCTCTTCTCGGAGTTTGACACTGAACCGATTGCCGCGGCATCGCTCGGCCAGGTGCACAGGGCCGTTCTGAAGGACGGGCGGGAGGTGGCCGTCAAGGTCCAGTACCCGGGGATAGAAAAAATTATCGAGACCGATATAAAGATGTTCGAATTTCTCATAACCCTTATGCGGGGCAGGATGGGGTGGATCGACTTGAGGGTCCTGCATGGGGAGTTCTCCAAGATCGTGCGTGCGGAACTGGATTATGTCGCGGAGGGTAGAAATGCAGAAAGGTTCAGGCAGAATTTCAGCTCGGACGAACGTGTCGTCATCCCCCGGGTGTATTGGAAATTTTCGAGCGCGAAGGTCCTCACGCTTGAGTTTGTCGGGGGGATCAAGATAACCGAGTGTGCGCTGATTAAAGCTTCGGGAGTGGACTGCAGGAAGCTGGTCGGTCTCCTTTCGGAGACCTACGCGAAGATGATATTTGTTCACGGCTTTTTTCACTGCGATCCTCACCCCGGGAACATCTTCGTCCAGGAAGGTCCGACAGTTGTCTTCGTCGATTTCGGCATGGTGCAGGCGATCTCTGATTCTGTAAGAAGGAATCTGAGACGGTACGCCGGCGCCATTGTCGAAAACGATGCGACCGCCATAGTAGAGGCGCTCGAAAAGATGGGGTTCCTCATTGAGGGGGCGGACTACGAGGCCATAATAGACGTTACCCAGGAGTTGATCGACAAATACCGGTACAGCACCCCGGAAGAACTGAAGTCTCTCACGGTGGACGAAATAGGCGAGGAGATCAATAACATCCGAAGTGTCATCAATAACTTTCAGGTGCCCAACTATTTCATATTACTCATACGAACGATCGGCATGCTTAACGGTATGGCATATCGCCTCAGTCCCGAGGTGAACATCATAGAGATAGCCAAGCCCTACATAAAGGAATTCTTCCTGGGTGCCAGAGAAGAGGGCATAAACCAGGTCTTTGTATCCCTGAAGAGAAAGTTGTCGGAACTTGTTGATCTGCCCGCCCAGACCCATTCATTCCTCAAGAAGGCCAACAGGGGAGAACTGTCCTTTAAGATCGGGAAGGGCGACATGCAGGGCATAACCGGTCGCATCACATCACTTTCGGATGTGATGCTCCTCGTAATCCTGACGGTGAACGCATCTTCGGCGGCACTTTTCTTTGCCATCCTCGGGAACAGGACGCCGTCGCTGATAGCTGCGGGCTCGGCCGTACTGCTCAGTATTCTTTCGGTCTACAGGCTGCTCAAAAATTAGTAGCGTCAGCGATGCAAGCCTCAGGTCTCAGCGAACCATGGGTACGAATTGACCAGCTTTTGTGATGCCGGAGCGGAGGCCGTTTTATCCTAAAAACGGCAAATGGCCACAAAAGGCACAAAAATAATATAGAAGAAAATAGGAGGTGAAAGGGTGAAAATGCTCGCCAAATGGGTGAAGTATTTCACTAACATAAGTTTTTTGATTTTTTTGTTTTCCATGTGCTTTTTGTGGCTCAACTGCTTTTTTTAGGTTTATAGTCTTATTGACCTCCTTTTTGGCAGGGACTACAATATCTCATAGGATGAAGCCTTCGGAAAAAGTGAATAGATGACGCATCCCTTGACTTAATACCATGGACCTTTCCGGCCTCTTCGACTCGTATCCAGGCATGTATATAGTGCAGTCTTTTCTCCATTTGACCATTAGCGCAGTCATTGTCAACGCCGCCATTAAAGTCTGGGACATAAGCAATCCATTGATAACTCAGCGATATCGTTTCCTGGCTATCATCTTCCCGATTTTCTCCTTCCCGTTGTACCAGCTGATAAATCCGGAAAGAGGGTCGATCTTTTTCAGGGAGAGGGCGGTCTTCGACAGCGGCAGATGGCTGAGCCTGGCGATTTTTGACAAGATGCCATTAGGACTTCTGTTCATTTTGCTGTTATCGGTTACCACGATGGTTTTTCTCCTGCAGGAGCTCATTCCTGTGGCGCGTCACAGTCTTGAAACCAGGGGTGGGGAAGCAGGGGACGTGGAGTTCGGGGACAGCGCCGGCGTAAACGAGTTGTTGACCGGTCTGCCGGGAGAAAAGCCGGAGGTGTTGGTCATCGAGGACGATGATTGCGTTGTGTTTTCAACTACGGGCAGGAGAGCAGCCGTCTACCTCTCATCGGGACTGTTGAGGGCCCTTGGTCCTGAAGAGGTCCAGGCTGCAGTGGCCCATGAAATCGCGCATATTGAACGGAGCAAAGTGCCGGTGCTCTTTATCGTATTTCTTCTGAGGGTTATTTTGTTTTTCAACCCTGTGGTCCTCTTCGAATTCAGGAGGGCCACCCAGGAAGAGGAGAAGATCTGTGACGACATGGCGGTAGCTTTAACCAATAAGCCGCATGCGCTGGCGGAAACCCTGAAAAAACTTTACAGGAGGGCCGAAGACGGCGTGCCGGGGATAGAAAAACTTTCAAACCTCAAGGCTTCTCTCGAAGAGTTCAGTCACGTGATGCACATAGAAAGCAGGATAGAAAGGCTTGAACATGGAAACACCAATAAAACTGACGCAGAATGGCTCAGATTTTCGATGATTTTTATGGCCATTGTTGCCATTAACTACTATATAGTATGAACAGGGGGGAGACGATGGGCAGAAAAATAATCGGTTTTCTTTCATTTGGTCTGGCGCTCGTCGTCCTGGTAGGGGTTTTGAAGGTCATGAACTGGCTGCCATCCGCGATTGAGGAAGGATTCATAAAGGAGTATGGGAACATCGAAGACGTTAGAGAGCAGTTGAAGATCAAGGACATTTATACACCGTCGTATTTCCCACAGCCGGTCAAATGGCCGCCTTCGGCTATATGGGCCCAGACGAGACCTTTTACCGCGATTGTGATGGAATTCAGGGATGCTGAAAATGGCGACATTGAATTGACCATATCACAGGTTTCGTCCGGGGCCCGCTTCATCCAGGACGACAAAATTAAAATAGAGCAGGTCAGGGAAAAGCTGGACTACTCCCTGAAGGGGAGAAAGGCCCTGCTCGAAGTGGGCGCCTGCAGGAATCAGGAGCGCTGCAGCCTCATTTCCTGGATCGAGGGCAAGTACCGGATAACCGTGGCAATGAAATCTCCTCCCTTCGAATTGATAAAGATATCAGAGAGCATGCTCAAGTAGCGGACCCGCCTTTTTTCTACTATGTTGTGCGGCGGGCTCTCCAGGATTTTCCTGCCTCTTATGAACCGCTCGGAACATCTTTCCAGCAGCCAAGCAGGAGTTCACTATTTGTGAATTCCTGTCATTCCGGCTTGTCCGGCCTGTCCCGACCCTCACGGGGAATCTTTCCGTGCTTTCAGAAGGATTCCTGACGCGCTTGGCTTGCAGGAATGACAGCCGGGCAGGTTACATAACTTTACGAAATGATGTTTATTGCAACTGGAGAGTAAATTCACCCGCGGGCCTGTTTGCGATTCCCTGGGTAGTCAGAAAGTTGGCTTTTTTGCCTCGGACTAGGAAACATTTCCCGGGAAAGTAGGTATTTCTTCCAATTAAATAACGGAAATGGCTTTGTTATAGTGGAGTCAGGAAGGGCGGAATAGACAAAAAAACGGGAGGAGGTGAGAAAGATGGTGGCATACAACGAAGACGACAGACTGGGCAAAAGGGCGGTATTACTCATGGTGGCTCCTTTCATGGGCCTTGCCTATGTGATCGCGTTGCCGTTTGTCCTGATCGCAACGGTCGCGGCGCTGGTAGGGAGGAAGGCGGTAGGGGGTATTTTCAACCTTATGGGAAACCTCGTATCCTTCAGCTGGAGACCCGATGAAGCGTACCTGGCGGGAAAGAAGAAGAAGAAAGAGGACAGGAAGAAAGAGGACTTCCCGAATGACTCTTAACGGTGCACAACAACGTCACGGCAACGGGCAGGGGAGTTCAGAAATGAGCTGGGAAGGAGGAGAAAATGCACACACTTTTTGATTTTATAACACACGTGAAGGGAATCGAATATATCTTTTCACTGACGTTTATCGCGGGCTATATACTGTATTGGGAGTTGCTGAAACCCAAACCCTTCAGGACTGTAGTGAATGCCGGCAAGGAAGACCTCACTTTTATCAGGGAAACAGGCAGGCAGAATATGTACAGGACCATAGGCCGGATCGCAACGGCCCCTTTTGTCGGTCTGGCGTATATAGTCGCTCTGCCCTTTGTTTTCGCATATGCGGTTTTCTCGGCGGTGATGGGTGGCGTACTCGGCATGATAGGCAGGGAAGCCGCCTTCGGATGGAGGCCTGCGGAGTCATATCTCGCCGGCAGGAAGAAGGAAAAGAAAGAGGATGAGAAGAAGTAATCTTCTAAGGGTCCGAGCTGATCACGAACCGGCAATTTCCGGTGAAAGGCCAAAACCTCAGGCACCTTCATCGGAAATTGCGGCGGAGGAGGCACCATAAATGAAAAATACACTGTTGATACTCTTTATCGCGGGTATCTGCATGGTCTTCGCAGGATCGGTCCATGCAGGAAATGTCGCGAAAGCTCCGACAGTCGCAACCCTGGACAGCCTGTCCGACAAATACGGGCCGGTAATATTCGACCACGCGAAACACGTTGCCATTGCGGCGAATTGCGGTACGTGCCATCACCAGCACAGTAATTTCAGCACGCTGCCCTGCAAGGAATGCCATTCTCTGGACGCTGCTGCGTTCAGGAACTCGGTGGTAAACAATTTCATTGCATGCAGGAACTGCCACGGTTCGTATGACCGTTCCAATCCGAATATGCCCGGACTCAAGACGGCATACCACCAGCAGTGTTTCCAGTGTCACAGGGGAATGGGGGAAGTAGGCGTGAGCCCGGCGGGCTGTACCATCATGTGCCATGGAAAAAAAGGGACGATTGCGCAGAAAGGCTGATTGAAAGGAGGAATTATGGCTCACGAACCGAAACATAACGGCCCCGAGGATACAAATAAAATGGAAGAAGCCCCTGAAGGAGTCGACAGGAGAAAGAAAACATCCGGGCTCTCAAGAAGGCAATTCCTGGGGACTTTAACAGCTGTGGGGGGCACTGCCCTTCTCGGCAGTTATGCGACAAAGGCCTCCGCAAGGGAATTCGAAGGATGGCCGAACAGTTACGGCTGTCTCACCGATCTGACAAAGTGCGTCGGCTGCCGAAGCTGTGAAGCGGCATGTAATAAGGTGAACGGGCTTCCAGCGCCGCAGGTCCCGTTCGACGACAAATCCGTTTTCGAAGAAACGAGAAGGCCTACCCCCCAGGCTTATACAGTTGTCAACAGGTATGAGAATCCAAAAGACAAGGGCAAGCCGGTATACCGCAAAATACAGTGCAACCACTGTAAAGAGCCGGCCTGCGCAACCGCATGCCCGATTCACGCCTACTCAAAAACGCCGGAAGGAGCGGTCCTCTATAACCCCGACCTCTGTTTCGGATGCCGTTACTGTATGACCGCATGTCCTTTCTATATTCCGGCCTACGATTACAGCAGCGCACTGGAGCCGAAGATCTCCAAATGCATATTATGCTATGACAGGATAAAGGCCGGGGGCATTCCTGCCTGCGCAGAGGCCTGCCCCACGGGCACAATCACCTTCGGGAAAAGAGACGCCCTGATCAAGGTGGCCAGGGAGAGGATCGAGAAAAATCCCGGCAAATACATAGACCATATCTATGGAGAAAAAGAGGTCGGGGGTACGAACTGGATGTATATCTCAGGTGTGCCGTTCGAACAACTCGGTTTTCCGACCGGGCTTCCGAACACTCCGCTGGTGGAGCAGACGAAGGGGTTCCTCTCCACGGTTCCTCTTGTTCTGACGGTCTGGCCCGCCCTCTTCGGGATGTGTTACGCTGCGACGCGCCACCGGGACCGGAGCGAGGAGGAGTCCAAATCTGAAACGAGAAAGGAGGAAAAGTAATGGCCGACGGATATGCAGTAAAAACAAACCAAGATTTCCGGGCCTGGTTTATGGACAAACTGCTGATGGGACTTACCTGGCCCGAATATACGCGAAAATTACTGACCCCGTTCAACGTTATAGCGGCGGGCATACTCAGCGTCGGCCTGCCTCTTATCGCGCTAAGATTCATCATCGGGCTTTCATTCGTAACGCATAGTTCCCAGGAATATCCCTGGGGCCTTTACCTGGGATGGGGCCTCTTCGGGGGCGTTCCCCTTTCGGCTACCGGATTTGTGATGGCGACAGCCTATTACATTTTCGGGTTCAGGAAGTACCATTCGCTGGTGAGGCTCGGTGTCCTCACAGGTTTTTTGGGATACCTGTTTGCGGTCATCTACCTGCTGACCGACCTGGGACGTCCATGGCGCATATATTACCCGATGATCATGGGCTTCGGAACCGCATCGGTACTTTTCCTTGTGGCCTGGCATGTCGCCACTTACCTGACGGTGCAGCTCCTAGAATTCAGCCCGGCCATACTGGAATGGCTGAAATCAAGGAGGGTCCGCAGATGGGCCACGATGGCAACCGTAGGCCTGACGATTGCAGGCATCATTCTTTCCACGCTCCACCAGTCGGCCCTGGGCGCAATGTACCTGCTCGTGCCCGGAAAACTCCACCCGCTTTGGTATTCTCCCTATCTACCGGTGTTTTTCCTCTCGTCGAGCATCTATGCGGCGCTTTCCATGGTAATCATGGTCAGCACTCTCGCAGTGACATTCCTGAATGACAAAACCGACATGGGCTTTACCCGGAACCTGGACAAACAGACTATCGGACTGGGGAAAGGGGCGTGTGTCGGGATGTATGTGTATCTCGTGCTCAAGATGATCGGCATTGCCCATGACGACAACTGGTCGCTCCTGGCTACGCCTTACGGCTATTGGTTTCTCGTCGAACTTGTCGGTTTTGTGCTTCTGCCGGTCCTGGCATACACATACGGCGTCAAGAAGAAGAGCGTCGGCGTGGTGAGGCTTGCAGCCTTCTGGTCTGTCGCGGGAATCATCGTAAACAGGATCAACGTTTCGATAATAGCACTCAGCTGGAATCTGCCCGACCATCTCCACCACATAATTCCGCCATGGAGAGAGGCATGGGTTGTTCTGACCATCTTTACCATTCACATTCTGGTATTCAGATGGATACTGAACCGGCTCCCGGTCCTCAGGTCGGAACCGGGATATGAGGAGTCCCATTAACATGGAGGAAATTTGTGCTATAGTGAGGGTATCTTTTATGCGAGGGCCAACGAGACATGACGGCCGGTATGTGACACGGTGCTTCGGACATGTCCCGCTGCCCGAGCCTGAGAGATACCCTTTGACTATAGCCTCCACGCCCTTTATGGGGAGGGTGAGATGAGAAAAATTATTTTCGCAATTCTGCTCGTGCTGCCTCTCGCAATGTCCTGCTTAAGTCCTGTCAGCGCGGAAGAAGGGGGTCTTTCGATTGAGGCGCGGAAGTGTCTTGAATGCCACGGCGACAGGGGTATAGTAAAAAAATTCCAGAACGGAGAATTCGTGGCCGCGTATATAGATCCTGAAAGGTTCTCGGCGTCCGCCCACGGTTATCTGTCCTGTTCGGCCTGTCATAAGGACTTTTCAGATGACAAACATCCCGGAAGAATCTTCAGGAGTAAGAAGCAGTATAGAATCCGGGCCACGATCGTATGCAGACAATGCCATTCGAATGATCAGCTGAAGGCGAAGCCGGTACACGACAGCCTCCTCAGGGAATACAGCGAAGGAATATCTCCTGTGTGCACCGACTGCCATGATTCCCATTCCACGCTGCCTGTGAAGGGAGGAAGGATACTTTCAAGTGAAAAGGAGTATTGTCTCAACTGTCATACCGGGCCGGCCAGGATGGTCTTTAGAGACGGCGAGCAGTTGACGCTTGAGGTTGAACCTGCGTCGCTTCGGACCTCTGTGCATCGTGAGCTCAGCTGCTCAGACTGCCATTTCGGATTTTCTTCCAAGGAACATCCCAAGAGGAACTTCAGGACAAAAAGGGATTTTGTTATCGCCAACTCCGAGAGTTGCAGGAGATGCCACTTCGACAAATATACCCAGACTATGGAGAGCATCCACTACGCACTCCTCAGCCAGGGGAATCTCGCCGCCCCTGTCTGCACCGACTGTCACGGCGGGCACTCCGTGGGGGAGGGAAGGGTGGAAAAGGTCGCAAGCGGGAAGAGATGCAAAAAGTGTCACGAGGATATTTACGATATCTACGCGCAGAGCGTTCACGGCAGGGCCCTGATCGATGAGCACAACCAGGATGTCCCTATTTGCGTCGACTGCCATAAGGCACATGACATCAGGAACCCCAGGACCACCGAGTACAGGGAGAGAATTCCCGAGATGTGCGGAGACTGCCATTCCAACAGGGCGATAGTGGGAAAATACGGCCTCTCCACCGATGTTCTGAAGACATATCTCTCCGATTTCCATGGGGTCACTTTGGGGTTCTACAGGAAACAGGGGGGGACGTATGAACCCGGGAAGCCGATAGCTGTCTGCACCGACTGCCACGGCATCCATAATATCACGAAGACAATAGGACCGGATGCGACGATCATAAAGGCAAACCTTGTGAAGAGATGCCAGAGGTGTCATAAGAACGCGAATGAGAATTTCCCCAACACATGGCTTCCCCACTATGAAGCGAGCATGAACAAGGCCCCGCTGGTCTTCATAATAAACCTGATATACAAAATCCTTATGCCTATAATGATAATAGGGTTACTCCTGCAGATTCTCTTGCACATCTGGCGTTATGCCATAAACAGATGAGAGGAGGGGGGCATGGACAATAGTTCGGCAGGAAGGGCCTATGTTAAGAGATTTTCGACGTACCGGATAATTGAGCACTGGCTTGCGGCTGCGGTCTTTGTGGCGCTGGCTGCGACCGGACTCTCCCAGATGTTCTACACCTTTGAGCTCTCCCAGTGGTTTGTTATTACGCTTGGCGGAATAGACACTGTAAGGATCGTCCATCGGGCCAGCGGAGTGGTTTTTGCGTGTCTGATCGCCGAGCATGTGATCATTGCGTCGTGGGGAGTCCTTTTCAAAAAATGGGAGCCGTCGATACTGATCAAGAGGAAAGATTTTTCTGATGCGGCAGAAAACCTGAGATACTACTTTGGGCTGACGAACAGCCCGGCACGCTGCGGCAGGTATGACTATAAACAGAAATTCGAATACTGGGGCATCCTCGCCGGAGGACTTGTTATGATCGTGACCGGCCTGACCCTCTGGTTTCCCGTCTTTGTCGCAAGGTTCCTGCCCGGCTCTGTTATCCCGGCGGCAAAGGCCCTTCACACAAATGTGGCGATGATGATCTTCTTTATCATAGCAGTGTGGCACATTTATAATTCAATTTTCAGCCCGGAGGTGTTCCCGCTGGACACGTCTATTTTAAGCGGTAAGATCTCAAAAGACCGAATGATGAAGGAGCATCCCCTGGAATATGAGAAGATGTTCGGCTCACCCGCTGAGTTCCCCGACCGCGAGGTCCTCCGGAAGGAAATGAAGCGGGAAAGTGATTGACAGACCGGCCTTAATGAGGTAACGTCAAGAAAAGCGCCGACGAATGAAAAAGAAGATAATTGTCACCATAATCCTCTTTGTCATTTTCGTATCGACAACACTCGGCGTAACAAGCTACCTCACCGTTCAAGTGAGTATAAATCCTTCGGTCAGAAACAGGCTGATGCTGGCCGGTTTGATCTCCGACTATATAGAATTCTCCCTGCAGAACAACCTGAACCGCCTGTACGATATCTCCCTTTCCGGAAAAGTGGATCTTAATGATAATAACTGGGAGCCGGAAAGCAGGGCACTGGAAACAGCTTATAAATACTCTCTCTTCACAGACGGGGTTTTTCTTCTGGACAAGAGCGGCAACCAGCTTCTCACGTATCCCCCCCGTGACGAATATTTTCAGAACCTTAGCTATATTAATTATGTGAACCAGGTCCTTCTCGACAAAAAACCGGTTATTTCAGGTGTATATACCATCGAACCTATTAAAAAACAGGTGATATTCATGATGGTCCCGTTGAGGGACAAAGAGGGTAATGTCGTGGGGGTGGCGGGAGGCGTGCTGAACCCCACGTATCCCTTTATCAATCAGGTATTGCACAGTGTCAGAGTCGGAAAGAACGGCTATATAGAAGTCGTAGACTCGAATGAAATAGTCATAGCTTCTTATGACCCCTCCAGCATACTTACGCATCATGACCATGAAGGGGCCCTGGGCAGGATGATAGCTGACCGGCGTCCCGGAATAAGGGAATACGGCCAGGGGTTTTCCCGATCACAGCCGGGAGAGACGGGAAGGGATATACTGGCCGTCGTCCCCCTTAAGATTGCGCCATGGGGCGTTATTGTTGGAGAGTCGGAAAAGGAGATATTTGCTCCTGCAAGGGATCTCCAGAAGAAATTTCTGATCCTGGTGCTTATCTTCATAGCAACCTCTGTCGTGTTTGCGATGGGCATGAGCAAAAGCATAGTAAAGCCCATCAAGTCCCTCATTTCAGCGACAAACCGCGTGGCGCTGGGTGAACTTGCAAACCCCGTGGGAGACCAGGGCAGTGACGAGATACTCCTGCTCAGCAGAAGTTTCGACGATATGAGGAAGAAGCTCGCCGAATCTCTCGAAAACATTCAGAGGTACAACGCTGAACTGGAAAACAGGGTCGCGGTGAGAACGGAACAGATACGGAGGAGCCAGAAGAAGGTGGAGAACCTGCTCAAGATTGTAATCTCCTCGCAGGAAGAGGAAAGAAGGAGAATCGCACGCGGTCTTCATGACGAAATACTTCAGGATCTGTCCGCCTTTTTGATAAAACTCGATATATGCAGGCTTTACCCTGAACAGAGGTCCGATGAGAAGATCGATGAAATGAAATCTATAATGCTGAAAACTCTGGACGACATACATAACGTCATACAGGGTATGAGGCCCCTGATCCTCGACGACCTGGGGCTCGATGCGGCGGTCGTTTGGCTACTGGATAAGCATCTGGGTCCAAAGGGAATAGATTATTATCTCGGGACCGGCAACTTTACCGGAAAAAGATTCGCGGCGAGGATCGAGATCGCTTTATTCAGGATAATACAGGAGGCGGTCGTAAACATCGCGAGGCACTCGGAGGCAAAAAATGTATTGCTTACGATCACTGCAAACGATCGTTCCGTGGGCATCTGCATCGAAGATGACGGACGCGGGTTCGATGTCAGGGAGACGCTGAAAAACATATCTGACGTCGGAAGAGGATTGGGAATAATGGGGATGATGGAGCGGACTTCCCTTCTGGACGGAAAATTCGCGATACACTCGACGCCGGGTGAGGGAACAAGGATGTCTGTCAGGATCCCGTTAATCGAGGAGGCAGAAGATGTCTAAAATAAAGGTGATGATAGTCGATGACCACGCCCTTGTGAGGGAAGGTATAACGGCGCTTCTCAAGTTTTATGAAGATGTGGAAGTAGTGGGCGAGGCATCCGACGGAATCGATGCGATCGACAAGCTGGGCAAACTCAGACCTGATGTTGTTCTCATGGACATCGCAATGCCCGGTCTCGGCGGGCTTGAAGCCACGGTTGAGATCAAAAAGAGAAGCCCTGAAGTCAAGGTAATAGTGTTGAGCCAGTACGACGACATGGAATATGTAAACAGGTTTCTCAAGGCGAACGTATCCGGGTACCTGCTCAAAAGGGCGGTGGGCAGCGAGCTCATCGCCGCTATCAGGGCAGTGGCAGGGGGAGAGTCCTATCTGCACTCTTCCATCGCCTCGAAGGTCATTGAAGGTTTTGTGGGCAAAAAGTCCGGGTCGAACGACCCTTATGATATGCTGACCGACAGGGAAAAGCAGGTCCTCAAGCTGCTCGCGGAGGGTAATACCCATAAAGAGATCGCGGTGATCCTGGGGATCAGCGTCAAAACCGCTGTCGCGCATAACACAAATATCTGCGAGAAACTCGGCCTGCACTCCAGGGCCGACCTGATCAAATTCTCCTTTCAGAAGGGGATAATAAGGATCGAGTCCTGAATCCGGACAATAAGTGGTTGAAGGCGTCTTCTCCGCAGAATTGAGCTCCCCTCCGTGTTGAATAAAATACTGAAGGCTATTATAATAAACGTCGGATGTGATTTTGTCACATGAATTAAATTTATTTAAAGGGATTTTTATGTATATGTTGAAGCGGTTGAAGAAAGGAGTGTCTATGAAATTCGGATGGATGGCCGCTCTGGCCATTGTGCTTGTGGCGGGTCAGGCTTATGCCGGCGATCAGGTGACTCTGAAGAGCCAGAAGGATAAAGTGAGCTACATTATCGGTCTCAATATCGGGACAAACATGAAGAGACAGTCGGTCGAGGTCGACACGGGTCTCCTTCTGAAGGGGTTGAAGGACGGGCTGAGCGGCAGCAAGCCCATCCTTAGCGAAGAGGAGATGCGTAAGACCATGACCGCCTTCAACGAGGAAATGAAGAAGAAACATGACGCGGAAGTGGAAAAGCAGGGCGAACAGAACAAAAAAGAGGGCGAGAAATTCCTCGCTGAAAATAAGAAGAAAGAAGGCGTGGTGACCCTCCCGAGCGGCCTGCAGTATAAGATTATCACCAAGGGAAAAGGGAAGTCACCTACGATCAATGATACTGTAACGGTCAATTACCGCGGCACTTTGATTGACGGGAAGGAATTTGACAGTTCTTACAAGCGCGGGAAGCCTGCTACCTTCCCCGTAAAGGGTGTGATTCCGGGATGGACAGAGGCGCTGCAGCTGATGAAGCCGGGTTCCAAGTGGGAATTGTTCATGCCCGCCGACCTCGCCTATGGCGCCAGAGGGGCGGGGAACGTGATCGGTCCGAACACTACGCTGATCTTCCAGGTTGAACTTCTGTCCGTGAAAGAAGGCGGAAAGGGTGAAGCCGCAGGCCACGGGGATGTGCATGGAGGCCACGGCACCAAGAAGTAAACGGCATCTGTCTGAATAGAGTCTGAGAGAGCTCTCCCTCCTTTGAACCGGAGGGAGAGTTTTTTTTTGAACGCAGCATGTTGCCTGCAGGTGTATCTTACTATTGTCTGAAGTGGGATTGCAGCTCGCCGTAAGACCTGGTCAGATCGCTCATCGCCCTTTCCATGCCGGTCTTATAATCATCCCAGTGCGCATCCCCGTAGTCCCTGATTTCCTGGAGTTTTTGCCTGGCCAGTTCGTGAAGGGCCATCAGGTCTTCGACCTGTTCATAGTATTGGGTCTCTATGGAAGTGTTCAGGTTTTTTGTGTCGTCCTTTAATTTACTGATCTCATCAGCCCACTTGTCGAGTTCTGATTCAATCTTCTGAAAATAGGTGTTCTTATCTTCCACTCTTTGCCACCTCCTCTGGTTGATCTTCTCTACTAGAAGTATAGGCCATTTTGTTTTAAAGGCAAGACCGTGAAAAGTGAAAGGTGAATAGTGAAAAGTGAATGGAGCCTGTCTCAAATCAGCCTTTCGGAAAATTTGTCACCCTCGCGAAGGCGGGGGTCCACTTTAGACCCCAAAAAAATGGATTCCCGCCTTCGCGGGAATGACGCAAACAACCCGGTCATGGCTAAAAAAAGCGATTTTGAGCTAGGTTCTGGTAAGCAGTGAAAGGTGAAAACCTATTGCCCCTGGCCCATTGCCTATAGCCTGCCTTTGTGGCTTGCCGGCCTTTCTTAGCCTATTAGCCTGTCGTACAGAAAAGGGCGGAAAGACTATTAAACCGGCAATCAACTGGTTTAACTTTGTCATTCCGGCTTGTCCGGAATCTATCCGAAAACAAAGAAAGATCCCCGGCAAGCGAGGATGACGGATTGAGGTATTCTGTTGCCTGGTTAATAAAATCCCTCTCCCGGGATGGTAAGACCACCCGGGGAGAGGGAAAGAAATTCGAGAGGCTATGCCCCGGCTTTCGGCGATTAGGCGGCTACTTCTTGATGGATGCTTCCTCAACGATTGCTTTATACTTGTATCCCATCCCGAAATCCTTGTCCTTGTGAAGCGTGCCGGATACGGTGACTATCTCTCCGGGCTTTGGCAGGTCCTGGGTCGTCACGACGAGGTCGTAGTTGTCTTTTGAGGAATTGCCGGTGCCGTCCTGCAGATGTATCCAGTTCCTGTGCATGATAGCGGCAGACACTTTGACCACCTTGCCTCTGACAAGCACCTTGTGCTTGTCGAGCCGGCCGAGCTTGCTGTAAATCTCAGAAATAGTATATGCATCGTGGCCTTTGGCCTTCTCAACTTTTATCTTTTCCATCGGAATGACCGGACTTCCGCTGCTGGCGGGAGATTTCATCTCCTGCTTGGGGTTTGAGTGCAGAACTCCGGACGAAAATACGATTCTCTCAAATTTGCGGTTGAGGGTCTTGCTTTCGAAATTTCCCATTTCCACGCCGGGCATAAGGCTGATGGTTTGCCCTTTGGCCACTTTTGTCTGCGGTACGGCCGCCCATGTTTACTTGCCGTTTTTTTCCAGCAGTATATAAGTGTATCCGCCGCTGTTCATTGTCTCGACGACCTTGCCGGACAATGCCGAGTTCTCCGCTTTTTCCTCCGACATGGCTGAGGACTGCGATGAGGCCGGTTTCTTCGCAGATCCCGCATATATTTCATGGACGGTAAAAAGCCCTGTAACAAGTAATATTGCCGACAACGCCAAAAACTTTTTCATTTCATCTCCTCGCGGTTTCGAAAATTTTCACAACGGTTTATTATAGACGAATGCACTTTTTAATTGCTAACACTTTGACCGTCCGCATTACGGCACCACGGATGCTGCGGTGATGTCAGACAGCTTGATTGCCGGAAAGAGAAAGATATTGATCACATGTCCGAAGGGGATTGTTCCGGTCCTTGAGAAAGAGCTGACGTCGCTGGAGTTTCGCGTTTGTTCTGCGATGGAAGCCGGCGTTACCACTGAGGGGACGATCACCGATGCCATGTTCCTCAACCTTCACCTCAGGACCGGACACCGGGTCCTTTTTCCGGTACGGGAATTCATGGCCCGGGACGTCGAGGATCTCTACCGTGAGTTGTCCGAAGTTGCCTGGGAGGAATGCGTCGATGAAAGAGGCTATATATGTATGACCTCGAAAGTTGACAACCCTTCTGTGAGGGATGCGCGTTATGTCAATGTAAGATGCAAGGACGCGGTTGTCGACCGGATGAGGCTGAAAACCGGAACGCGGCCGGATTCGGGGCCCGACAGGGAAGGGCTTGTGTTCTTTATCCACTGGAAGGCGGAGAAAGCGGCCGTCTATCTCGACACTTCGGGCATTCCGCTTTGCCGGCGCGGGTACAGAAAGATTCCCCTGGATGCGCCTATGCAGGAAACTCTGGCCGCTGCTGTCGTGATGTCCTCCGGGTGGACCGGCGAAGGCAACTTCATCAACCCTATGTGCGGCAGCGGAACGCTGGCGATAGAGGCGGCACTTATAGGGCTTAAAAGGGCCCCGGGGCTTCTGAGAAGCAACTATGGTTTTATGCACCTCAGAGGGTTCGACACCGCATTGTGGGAGGAAATGAGGCGGGAGGCCAGGAGGGCCGGGGCGAAGGGTCTGACGGGGCGGATCATAGCCACGGACATCCGACAGGAAGCCGTCGATGCCGCGAGAAGGAATGCGGCTACCGCCGGAGTGGAGCACCTGATAGAATTCAGTGTGTGCGATTATTCCGGGACAGAGGTGCCGGAGGGCGGAGGAACGGTTATAGTGAACCCCGAATACGGCGCCAGGATGGGGAAAGTAAGGGAACTCGAAGCCGTTTACAAAGGGATAGGCGATTTTTTCAAGCAGAAATGCAGGGGGTACAGAGGGTACATATTTACCGGGAACCTGGAACTGGCGAAAAAGGTGGGACTGAGGTCTTCAAAGAGGACTGTTTTTTTTAATGGGGAGATCGAGTGCAGGCTGCTTGAGTATGAATTGTACGGGGGAAGCAGAAAACATGCAGGTGAAAACGCAGGCGGCCGATAATAAGCAGTAGTCAAACGATTTACGATTCATGTGCTTTACTAAGAAGTACATAAGTATGATAACGTTATTTGTCACTCCGGCTTGTCCGGAGTCTTTTTGGGGAAGGATTCCCGACGAGCGGGAATGACACCCTACTAATGCACTAATTAGTAACTTATTACAGATGAGGAGAGAATAAGATGAGTCATGGTGATAAAAGGCCGGGTAGGAGACACACGTCCTGGAATCTCGGGCTGCTCTTTGAAAATGATCGGGACCCCCGGATAGAAGAGGAGATGGCTGAAGTTGAACGGAAAAGTAATGGATTTATCAACAAGTGGAAGGACAGAAGGGATTATCTCCGTGATCCTGAGGCTCTCAGGCAGGCCCTGGATGAGTACGAGGAATGGAAGAGGGACTGCGGCCCGGACGGCAACCCTGGGTATTATTTCTGGCTCAGAACTCAGCAGGACCAGAACTCTCCGGACCTGAAGGCCCGTTTCAACAAGATTGAAGAATTCAGCCGGAAAATAGAAAACGACATTCAGTTCTTTTATCTGGGAATCGGGAAGATTCCCGTGAAGCTGCGTAGAAAATTCCTGGATTATCCCGGCCTGAAGGACTACAGGCATTTCATAGAACGGATATTCGCCGAATCCAGGCATCTCCTCAGCGAGCGGGAGGAGAGGATCATGAACCTGAAGTCATCGACTTCGTATGCAAATTGGGTAAAGATGACGTCGGGCTTCCTCGTCAGGGAAGAGAGGAAGGTGCTCAGTGAGGATGGAAAGACCGGTGTTAAGACGTTCTCGGACGTATTAAGCCTCATGAACAGTGCAAAGAAGAAAGTGAGGGACTCCGCCGGGAAGGCGTTTAACGATATTCTGGCGCGTTATGTCGACGTAGCAGAGGCCGAGCTCAACTCTGTTCTTGCCAATAAAAAGACGGATGACGAACTGCGGAACTTTTCGAGGCCGGACTCCTCCCGGCATCTCGGCGACGACGTGGACAGCGAAGTCGTGGACTGCCTCATTGAGGCGGTCTCGGAGAGGTTCGACATTGCGGCCG
>JBJKOV010000184.1:0-4880 GCA_046707105.1 Thermodesulfovibrionales bacterium | reverse complement strand
TGAGCTTCCCGTGGGCATCGATGTAATCCCGGCTCTCCAGCAGCGCTATTTTCGGTCCTGTGGGCGTCTCAGATATCCCGTAAGCCTTGAAATGACCCAAGTCGACAACAAAGATGATTTTCATGTCCTGTCTTCCTCCGGAGGTCTTTTCTTTTTTAATTAAAGTATAGTGAATTTCTTTTGGGGGGACAATCGTTTTTTCGGATTTGCATTTTATGGTGCACGATTTACGGTTTTACCCCGGCTCACTTTATTCATGCCGCTGGGAGAGTTGTTATTGTAAGTTCCGCTGTTTATTTGCTGCTGAAAAGATGCTAGAATGATTGCATGACTGGGCCCGCAGGCAGCGATAAAAAGAAACAAAGTGCGACAAAGGAGACGCTCTCTGACAAACTCAGGAGCCCGCAATGGAGGGCGGCCATCGCTTCCCTTCTCGTGTTCCTGATTTTGTACATATGGGTTCAGGAGTACGGCACGCAGACGCCTGAGAGACAGTACGAGGTGAGCTACAGCAAGTTTTTTGAAGAACTTGACGCCTCCAACATCAAGTCCGTTACCATTACGAACCTGCAGGTTACGGGGTTCTTCAAGAAAGATGTGGAGATCGTCTTGCCGGGTGAAAAGAAGGCCACGCCGATAACGGAGTTTAAAACCTACCTGCCGAGCTTCCAGGGCGAGGACCTGATATCGAGATTACGCGAAAAGAATGTGATGATCAACGTCGAGCAGCCTGAGCAGAAGTCCATTTTCTGGCAGTTCCTGATAGGGGTTCTGCCATGGGTGCTTATAATCGGTGTATGGCTTTTTATCATGAGGCGCGCCCAGCAGCAGATCCAGGGCGGAGCGGGAGGACTTTTCCAGTTCGGCTCAAGCAAGGCCAAACTGTACGATGTGAAGAGGCCTCACGTCACCTTTAAGGACGTCGCGGGGATGGCCAACGTAAAGCAGGAGCTGATGGAAACGATAGAGTTCCTCAGGGACCCGTCCCGTTTTGCGGGCATAGGAGCAAAAGTGCCCAAGGGGGTTCTGCTGGTCGGACCTCCGGGGACGGGAAAGACCCTTCTTGCACGCGCGACGGCCGGCGAGGCGGGGGTGCCTTTTTACAGCATCAGCGCGTCGGAGTTCATCGAGATGTTCGTCGGTGTCGGCGCGTCCCGCGTGAGGGACATGTTCAAGAAGGCAAAGGATTCTCAGCCGAGCATAATCTTCATTGACGAGATCGATGCGGTGGGAAGGACGCGCGGGGCCGGGCTCGGTGGAGGTCACGATGAAAGGGAGCAGACTCTGAACCAGCTCCTCAGTGAGATGGACGGTTTTGACCCGCACGAAGAAGTGATCGTAATTGCGGCGACCAACAGGCCGGATGTCCTTGATCCGGCCCTCCTGAGACCTGGAAGGTTCGACAGGCACATAGTAGTAGACAGGCCGGGATGGAAGGAACGGAAGGCGATACTCGAGATCCACGTGAGAGACAAGTCACTCGGGGAAGATGTCAAACTGGAGACCCTGGCGAAGGGCACCCCGGGTATGACGGGCGCGGACCTGGAGAACCTCGCCAATGAGGCTGCCCTCGTCGCTCTCAGGAAGAAGAAAGAAAAAATAGACATGCATGACTTCGAGGAAGCCCGGGATGTTATTCTCATGGGTTCGGTCAGGGAAGAGACCATCAGCGACTTCGAAAAAAAGATAACGGCCTACCACGAGGCCGGCCATACCCTTGTTGCATGGAATCTTCCCGGCACCGACCCTATATATAAGGTCAGTATTCTGCCGAGAGGCGTGGCAATGGGTGTTACGCAGCTTCTGCCGGAGGAGGACAGGCATTACTATCCTAAAACTTACCTTATGAACAGGTTGAGTGTGGCCCTCGGCGGCAGGAACGCTGAGAAACTGGTTTTCAATGACGTCAGCAGCGGGGCCCAGAACGACCTCAAGGAAGCTACATCCCTTGCCGAGAAGATGGTTTCACAATGGGGAATGAGCGACAAGATAGGGCCGGTGAACCTGGGGCGCGGGGAGGAGCATCCATTCCTTGGGAGGGAACTTGCCCAGCCGAAACGGTATAGTGAACAAATGGCCTGGCTTATGGACCAGGAGATACAGGGCATGATCAATCAGGCTGAGGTTAAGGCTAAGGAGATACTAACGGCCAACAGGCATGCCCTCGATGAGCTTGCCGGGGCTCTCATGAAAGAGGAAGTGCTTGACAGGGCAGACGTGGAGCGGATAATAAAGGCCGCGGAGGAACCGGCCCAGTGATTGTTCTGTGTCACATTGATTGCGAATGGGCAAAAAAATTGGAGGGGACAATGCCCCTCCAAAGGGGAGAGTTTGGAAAGTAACATCCTGAGATAGAGATAATGCGCCTTCGAAAGCACAATATACTCTATGCACGTATGATAAAAGATGAAGAAGTATATTGTCAAGTAGATGCGAAACAATACAGGCGCGCAACACAGGCGACCTGCGGGCTGCGCACTACATGCACGTTCCCCTGATGTTGAAGAGTTGCTCCTGGATCAATTCACCTTTGCAGACCGGACATCTGCCGGGCTTTTTGAGTTTCTCCCTTTTTCTGAAGACAAAGCCGCACTTGATACATTCCGCCGGCTGGACGATAAAACGGCAGTCCTTCTTATTCAGCGTCCTCCGGATATGTTCAAGATGGTCGTAAACCTCTTTTTCCGGCAGCCTTACCTGAGCAGAGATCTCTTTAGCAGACAATGCCGGACCCTGAAGAACCGCCGCAATCTCCCGGCGTACGGTCTCGCTCCTCTCCTCCGGTATCGAAGGTTCCCTTTGTCTGGTTTTCACTCTGTTCCGGTCCGGCACCATATTGTCCCTGTCAGTCCAAGTGTAGAGCAGGCCCGACAGAAAAACAATATGTGTCGCCCTGCCGGATGTTAGTGAGCGCTGTCACTGAAGAGCAGGCTTATGATAAAATGTCTCTGTGAAGAGCGCAATCGGTTTTATTGTTTTCGTTTTAGTGGTGATCGGACTCCTCTTTATCTTCTCGAGGAAGGAATTTCCTCTGATACCGGATGACTCCTTTCACAGGGGGATACACGACGCTGTTATCTGCATGGAGTGTCACGGACCGGGCAAGCGTTATGAGATGAAGAAGAGCCATCCCCCCAAGTTCGAGTGTTTAAAGTGTCATAAGAGAAAGGGCGGGAAAGAGTGAGCCGCCGCCACTTGTGCGTTGATAAATGAACGATCCGGGTTGAAGAAAAATCGGGGCTATTGCCTCGCCCTTTTTTTGATGCTTGATTCTCCCCTGAAGCGGTTTTATGTTTTGCGGACCTTGCTCCGGGGGCATGCTGGCAATTGGCTTAATGACAACACAGGAGTTCACGGACGGACCCTGATCATTTAGTAAACGAGAGGATTTACTGTGATAAAGCTTATATTATTTGACCTCGACGGCACGCTCGTGAATTCGATTGTCGATATCACTAATGCGCTCAATTATGCGATAGAGCCCCATAAACTTGAGAAGATGACCGCGGCGGGGACTGTCGGCATGGTAGGGGAAGGTTTGACGATGCTCGTAAAAAGAGTGCTCGGAGAGGAACTGTCGCCGATCTTTCCTGACGTGATGGACAGGTTCATGAGATATTATTCCGACCACCTGACTGAGTTCACCGTGCCTTATCCGGGTGTGCCTGAGACGCTTGAAAAGTTGGCGGATTACAGGAAGGCGGTGGTGTCGAATAAGAGGGAGGCATTGTCAAAGAGACTCCTGGACGCTCTCAACCTTTCACATTATTTCGACGTTGTTTTCGGCAGCGACAGCGTGGGGGAGAAGAAACCGTCTCCCAAACCGGTACTGCGGATCGTCGATATGGTGAACGTCAGGCCCGATGAGGCGGTGATAGTGGGCGACAGCAATTACGACATAGAGGCCGGAAGGGCGGCCGGAATAAAAACCATAGCCGTTACGTACGGCTACAGGGGGGTGGAGTTTCTCGGCGGCGCCGACGGAATGATAGACCACTTTACCGAACTGCCGTCCAAGCTGGAGGAGTTGTCGTAAGTGGGAGGCATCTCGCCTGCGGTTGCATCCGGCTCCGGCATGGAGACCACTCTTGACGGGGTCCGGGACATCAAGGTTTATCAGCACCGCTACGGGTACAGGTTTTCGGTCGATGCCCTGCTGCTCTGCTCCTTCGTAAATGTGAGACATGCGCATAAAATCGCCGACCTTGGCGCAGGTTCCGGCATCATAGGCCTCCTGCTGGCGAGAAGGTATGAGGAGGCGAAGGTTTTGCTGGTGGAACTGCAGGAGGGACTGTTTCGTCTTGCGGAAAGAAATATCGAACTCAACAGTCTTGAGGAGCGGGTAACGTCGATGCTCTCCGACATCGGCCTGTCGGCGGAGAAGGGCGGAAGGGGGGCCTTTGACCTAGTTGTATCCAATCCCCCTTTCAGGAAGCCGACGACCGGCCGCATAAGTCCTGGAGAAGAAAGGGCGGTCGCCAGGCATGAGATCAGGCTGAGGCTTCCGGAGCTTATAGAAGCAGCCTCCAGTTTTCTCAGGGCGAGGGGCCGATTTTTTATAATCTACCATCCCGAAAGGCTGCTGGAGCTTATGGATACGCTCAGGACTAACCGCCTGGAACCCAAGAGGGTCAGGTTTGTGCATAATGATCCCTCTTCTGTATCCAAGATCGTTCTCGTTGAGGCTGTGAAAGAGGGCAGGGCGGGGATAAAGATAGAAAACCCCCTGTTTATTTACCGGAAAGACGGCTCCTATACGCGGGAGGTGGAGGAGATGTATGGAAGGCCTTCCGTTTGAAGACTGGCAGGACCGTTTAACAGGTGGTTTAATGAAAGATGCTTAGCCCATGTTATTCATGAAATGCGGTGGACACGAAAGG
>JBJKOV010000183.1:0-4784 GCA_046707105.1 Thermodesulfovibrionales bacterium | reverse complement strand
GGGAAGAAAGTAATGAACTGTAAATACGCGTGCCTTTGATGCTTCCTGATGTGAGAACCGCGAAAAAACATTTGTTAACCCGTTATATCTGACAGCCAGATATAAATTATAAAGATAATTCTGAATTATATATTAATATGAGTCCGGGATACCAGCAGACCCATAGCGCGGCACGTAGGGGTGAATACACCGAGCATTAGGCGGGTGATTGAGAGGGTGAAGAAGCCGAATAATGACGCTGCCAGGAAGCGCCGTTAGGATGTCCCCAATAATAAATATTCTTTCAAAAAAAGTATGGTGAGAAGAATAGCAAGAAAAAGTCAGGATGAAAGGTTCAGGGCGGGGAGAATCTCCCCGCCTTCTGCTGTGCATTCTAATCGGGATGAATCCTTGTGAACTTTGCGCCTTTAACAGATACACCCGCCATAAGACCTCTCTGATCAGTGACGAAGCCCAGGACGGGATGCTGGCTCACAAGCGTACCCACCGGCGCGTTGACACCGGCGTCAATCATGGTCACCTCGGCGTCGGCTCCCGCTTCCCACCCTTTACCGGTCCGGAACTTTTTCAGTGCCTCGTCAGTTGTAAAAATAATTATCATGTCGTACTTTTCAGCGCCGATCTGCCACCCTATCGATCCTGCCGTCAAGCTGTAATAGCCGACCGTCCTGCCCCTGACTCTCAGCGCGCCCTGGCCATATTGGCCGCCCAGGATAAATCCAGCTTTAGTGACGTTGGGCATGACGAGCACGCCCTTTGCTATCTTAAGGTATTCATTTGCACCCCTTACGTTTTTTTTGAACCTGGCCATGGACGCGTTCACACTTGCGTTGATCTCTCCCTTTGTCTTGGCATACGAAACAGTTGCCAGCAGGCCAAAGACAACCATGAAACATATCATCAGCCCCAATGACTTGAATAACACTCTCTGCATCCTCATCGTACAATTCCTCCTCTTTCAATACTGTTTTTTGCCGTTAAGGCAGCCTGCCCTCACGGAGAACAAATCCTCAGCGAATACTCTTCAAAGCGGCTATTTACTCTCATCTTCCTAGGTAAGAGGTCTGTTGTCAATAGGTCGACGTTAAGGATTCATTGCCATTAGGAAAACACGCTCTTGATATCGCAAGCGGAAGTGAGAATTAAGGTGGAGCGGCTGCAGCCGTAAAGTTGCTCACACCAAGTGCAATGACCAAAATGTCTGCTATGATGTAGGAAGAAAGCATTTTGGTGGTGCGTGGAACAATAGAGCTGAAGAGCAAGGAGGAATGGCATGCAGAAAAAAGGGACCAAACTCGTGATCGCCTCAACGACGAGCACACAGAATTCGGGACTGTTTGATATTTTGCTTCCTGCGTATGAGAAGGTGTCGAAATATGCGGTGAAGCTCGATATAATCGCTGTCGGGACCGGCAAGGCCTTGCGTATTGCCAAGAAAGGGGAGGCCGACCTGCTTTTTGTGCACGACCCCTTCAGGGAAGAGAAATTCCTTGCCGAAGGATATGGCGTGAACCGAAGGCCTGTCATGCACAACGACTTTGTCATCCTGGGACCGAAGAACGATCCGGCTCATATCGGGGGCCTGAAAAGTGCGATTGACGCTTTCGAGCTCATTGCAGAAAAAGAAGCTCCTTTCATATCGCGCGGTGATGATTCCGGCACGAACGTTAAAGAGCTTGATATCTGGGATGACGCGGGCATCGCTCCAAAGGGCAAAGGCTGGTATATTGAGGCCGGTGCCAAGATGGGCGACACGCTTCTCATGGCGGACCATAAAAAGGCATACACCCTCTCCGACCGGGGAACATTCTTAAACTATCAGTCCAGGACTCGTCTGAAGATCCTGGTTGAGAGCGATCCGCTCCTGAAAAACCACTACAGTGTGATTGCAGTGAGCCCCGCGAAGTTCCCGGATGTGAAGTACCGGGAGGCGATGGACTTCATTGGATATGTGACCTCATTCGAAGGGCAAAAACTCATCGCCGGTTATACCAGGCAGGGCGTTAGTCTTTTTTATCCTGATGCGATCCCAAACGCAGGCCAAAAGAAGCGGTAGGGGGGGCGCATATGTATCCTGCCTTTCCTGACGGCAAAAAGCGGGACGCCGTATGTTCACATGACGGTTTATTGAGTGGAAAAAGTACAATGTCCCCAGAACACCTTTTCCGGGGTGTCAAACAGCGGGCGCACCACGCTCGCAAATAGTATCCGGCAATAAAGTGGAGGCCTGCCAACAAACAAGTATTTTGTTTTTCAGGCCATTGAGTGTGTATGGTTAAGGCTGCTGCTATTTCATTATCCTCGGCCTGATCTCTCGGATGAAGGAACTTATTGCCTCGCTGACAGGTCTTGATCTCGGTTCGAGGACCCAGGAGAGGGGTACCTGGGCGCTCCACCGTGCTATGCCGGTCAACGCAAAGAGCACCTGTTCGGGTTCGAGGCGAAGGCCGCCGATTTCCATAACCCGCGGAAGAAAGGCACCGGAAATAAGCATCGTGACCATCATCGCAACGCCTGAAAAGGCCCCGGACACCCCGGCGTAGATTTGCCTTCTCTCGTTCGGGGCTATGGAAAGCACGAAGTTCGTCGCCACCAATCCGGCTCCTGCCCACATGATTCCAGACGTGATCGCCTCCAGGTACAATATGGGATAGTTGCGGGGAGTTATGAAAAGCCAAACCATGGGGTTGAGGCCCCCGAGCAGAATGATGAATCTCATCGCAGTCCTGTTTCCGTAAGCGTCGATCAGCCTTCCCCATAACCGCAGGACGAGTATGCCAGCGATGATATTTATGCTGCCGTAAATCTGGACCTCAAAGAGCGACATCCTGAGTTTCTGCATCATGAAGGGCTGCCAGAAGGGCGCTCCTATCCCTACAGCCGACATCCACCAGCAGTTGTAGAGAAGGAACCGTCTGAAGTTACTATCCCTGAGCGGTATGACGAACATTCGCACGGCGCCTTCCTCTTCGATTCTCTTTATCTTTTCCGGCTGCCGTGAAAGGACCCCCAGGCCGACAAAACCTGCAATGGCAGCTGCGAAAAAAATGATTGCAAAGCCCAGGGGCAGATGACTAGCCTGAAAAAAGGCTGATTTTGAGGTATGCAATTCCGCGGTGAAGGAGTCGATGAAGAGGCTGAATGCGTAGCTGGCGCCGATAGCCGTGAGCATCAGGTACTGAGATCGAACCGAAAAAAAACGTCCTCTGAAATTCGATGGCAACAGATCCGATATCCAGCCGATCCATGCATTGTCCGCAACCGCCAGCAGGGAGACACTCAGGAGGAACAGGAAAAGAAAGACATGGATGAGGTTCCCAGAGAGAATAACAAACGGCAACGCGCCGTAGAGCAGTACTGTCCCGCGCCCGCTGCCTTGAAGCGCCAGAACGACCCCTTTTCGTTTCCGGCGCCTCCTCGTTACGAGCGCACCGAGGGGCTGAAAGATTTGGGAGACTTGGCCTATTGCCGAGAGAATACCGAATTGAAAGGGTGTGGCGTTCAACATTATCGCAAACTTGGTAAGAAATGCCGACCCCGGTCCACAGAGTGAATTGAAGATTTGACCGAATATCCCCTCCATGACAGATAACTTTAAAATCTTCCTGAATCTCCAGTCGGTTCCTTCCCCTTTCATTAAGGACACCTGTTGTCTCGTAACTCTGATCTCACGACTGATTATACCATCTGGTCTGGGACCCCCGGGAACAGTATTAACTCTTATGCTTAAGCCGATTTCCTGGAGATACGGGCATTGTTTTAACCGTCACTTGTTACAGGAGGTTATTTAGGCCTCGGCGGCTGAAGGGCTTTCGTGAAGCCATTTCCTTGCGTCCTCTATAGAGTTGAAGAATTCAATTTTAAAGCCCACCTCCGGCGCCGTCATGACCTTCCACATCGCCACCTTGGTAAATTCGGCGTTGTCGGACAAAACAATGGCGCAACGTCCGCCGGAGCCCAAGTATTTTTTCAACTGTCTTACCAAAAGTGATATTGCTTGCATGTCATGCAGCGTGACATTCGTGAACGTTGCTGCTCGATGGTCCACAATAGCATTCATACCAGCCCTCCACTTGGGATGAGCAATCAATTCCCGGAGAAAAAGCCGATGACCCTCGACGTCCAATTCACCAGCCGTGCGAATGACGGCAAAGGATTCGTTCCTGTCAAACGTTATCTGATAGCGCATTTCCCCGACCAGATTCCCATCAGATTCAAATTCCCCCCCCCACGCAGCAGTTAATTCTTTATACCCTGCCGCTCGGGGCAGGTCAAGAAAAAAATTGTTTGTGAAACCGTTTATTCCCGGCAGCACTTATACCCTTGGCTAGGGCTTGCGGAGATGCCGACTCCAGAAAGGAAGTAAGTGTAATAAGTACAATGGGACGTTGTGTCCGGAATGTCATTGTCATTCGGCCAGTCTCATGCCGGTTCTTCTGCACACGCTGACGCTCTTGCGATGCAGTAGGACACTCTGGACACAACGTTATATATAGATATGGTGAGTTACAGGAGGAAGACGATGTGGCGGTCTCTGGAAGCAAAGCGCATTACAACACGGCAGTATAATAAGTCTGCAAAATATATGACGTGCGATATAATAATATTAGAAGGCTGTGGGACGACCAAAAAAACTTTTGAACCACAGAAAGGAGCTCCCGAAATGGTAGACAAGATTCCCGATTTACCCGACAACGTAGTAGGTTTCACTGCGAAGGGAACTGTAACCGCCACTGACTACGAGTCGGTTATTATTCCGGAAGTGGAGGCTCTGTTTTCGCGGC
>JBJKOV010000182.1:0-3907 GCA_046707105.1 Thermodesulfovibrionales bacterium | reverse complement strand
GAGCGATTCTCCAGTTCGTCACTCCGGCTTGCCTGCCTGCCGGCAGGCAGGTCCGGAGTCTTTTTGGGGAAGGATTCCCGACGAGCGGGAATGACACCCTACTAATGCACTTATTAGTAACAGGTTCTAGCAGTAGATTTCCTGAAGGGAGGGAATATGTCAAAGTCGAAACTGCCGGGTCAGTATACCCGGGTTGGGAGAGATTTCAAAAAATACTTTGCCGCCCTGAACAACCTTGGAAAGGCAGCCAGGGCGGCAGGGCCCCTGGATGAAAAGACTGCGCAGCTTGTCCAGTTGGCCGGCGCCGCCGCTGTCCGCTCCGAGGGCGCTGTCCATTCCCATGCCAGGAGGGCTCTTGAAGCTGGCGCGAGCCCTGAAGAGCTCTGCCACTCGCTGCTCCTCCTGACGAGCACCATAGGCTTTCCATCGGTCTCTGCCGCGCTTTCGTGGGTCGATGACGTTATTGATTCGAAAAAGGGGGAGTAATTACCCTGCGGTGAGCCGGGGCAGGGAAGATTTTGTAGGAGACCGTTTTCCGGTGGGTTCTTATACTTCCGCCTCCACTAAGGGGAGAAGTTCCGACGTCCATGTTACAATTAATCTGTGACGGTCAAAAGGCGGGATTCCATATTGGTCAGAGGTGTCAACTGGATAGGGGATGCCGTAATGACGCTGCCGGCCTTGCGGGCGCTGAGGCTTGCCAATCCGGACTCCAGGATAGTCCTTCTTGTCAAGCCCTGGGTTTCGCCTGTCTTCGAAAAAGACCCCAATATCGACGAGCTGATCATTTACTCGGAACGCCACAAGGGTGTAAAGGGAAGACTTAGGCTGGCCGGTGAGTTGAGGGGACACGGCTTCCGCCGCGCGGTTCTCTTCCAGAATGCGATTGATGCCGCGATAATAGCCTTTCTTGCAGGCATCCCGGAGAGAATCGGATACAGCAGGGACGCGAGGAGGGCGCTCCTTACAAAGGCTGTCCCTTTTGACAGGCATGCCAGAGGTCTCCATCACATCGGGTATTATCTGAATCTTCTTGAGAAGGCTGGATTCGCCGTGAAAGCCTCCCAGCCGTGGATCTACCTCTCTCTGGAAGAGAGGCTTGAAGCCCGGGCGGAGTTGGAAGGAATGAGGCGTCCCGTAGTCGCGATAAATCCGGGAGCTTCCTACGGGTCTTCCAAAAGATGGCACCCGTCACGTTTTACGGAAGTGACAAAAAGGGTAATAGAGGAACTGGATGGCAGCGCCGTGCTTCTTGGCGGGCCCGCCGAGACCGGGATTGCAGAAGAAATTCTTGAAGGGGTCAGGGCGCGGAGTTCAGGTGAAGACGTGACGTCCGGACCGGCGCCGAGGGTCAGGATGATGGCCGGCAGTACGACGCTTCGGAAACTCATTGCCATTTTGTCGGAGGTCGACCTGCTTGTTACCAATGATTCCGGGCCCATGCATATAGGCTATGCGGTCGGTACGCCCGTAGTCGCGGTATTCGGGTCCACCTCACCTGAACTTACCGGGCCGGTGGGCTACGGTGACATCGTGGTCAGGAAAGAAGTCGACTGCGCTCCGTGCTTTGAGAGGACATGCCGGAAAGGGCAGATCAAGTGTATGGACCTGGTAACCGGCGAAGATGTGTTCGATGCCGTTCAGCGACGGGTGAGGACCGGGAAGGCCGTATTCTTTGACAGGGACGGGACGCTATGCAGGGACGCCAACTATCTGAACAGGATAGAAGACTTTGAAGTAATACATGATATTGATAGCCTTAATATATTGAAAACAAAGGGATTTCATCTGATAGGAATATCCAACCAGTCAGGGATAGCGCGTGGGCTCGTCAAGGAAGACTTCGTGAAGAAGATCAACAGCATATTTGTAGAAAAATACGGCTTCGACGGCTTCTATTACTGTCCGCATCACCCCGCTGAAAAATGCCCATGCAGGAAACCGGAGCCAGGCCTGCTCTTGCTGGCAGGGCATGACTTTGGCGTTGACTTCAGGAAATCCTTTGTTGTGGGGGACAAGGACCTGGACATGCGCCTTGCGAGGGCTGTCGGGGCAAAGGGCATTCTCGTTTTGACCGGGAAGGACCGCACTTCTCCCCATGCTGATTTCACTGCGAAGAATTTGAAAGAGGCCGTGGACATAATTAACGCATGCGCAGAGTGAATGGAAGTGTACCCCGGGACTGTACGGGGCCCCGGCTTATGGACCTCTTTCAGCACATTCGCCTGTCTTCCTAGGATTGAGTATGCACCTGCAAGGTTGATAAAATGAAAAATATGTCAGTCGAAAAACCGCCGAAAAAGATCCTTATCGTCAAACCGAGTTCATTGGGGGACGTTGTCCACAGTCTTCCTTTCCTTAATTCGATAAGGTCCGGTTTCCCGAAGGCTGAGATCCACTGGGTGATCGCAAAGGGACTGGAGGGGCTGATCGAAGGGCACCCGATGATCGACGGCATGGTAATAATAAACAAAGACATGTGGAAGAAGATGTCCAGAACGGGAGAAACCGTGAAGGAAATCAGGGGCCTTTTCAAGCGCCTCAGAGACGCCGGCTACGACATGGTCATAGACCTCCAGGGTCTTCTCAGAAGCGGCCTGATAACAATAAGTACAGGAGCGCATCTGAGGATAGGGTTTGCGGAAGCAAGGGAAGGGAGCACTTTTTTTTATAACAAAAAGGTCGGCACAGGCAGGGACATGCATGCTGTGGAGCGATATCTGAAGATCGCTGAAGAACTCGGCTGTGACGGCGGGCGTGTTGTTTTCCCCTTTCCCCTCAAGAAAGATGGGCTGACCGGGATAAGGGAGTTTAAGGCCTCCCTGGACGATTATGCCGTGCTGGTTCCGGGGGCAAGGTGGGATACCAAGATCTGGCCGGCCGAGAGTTTCGGCATGCTCGCCTCGATGCTTCCGCTGAAGTCGGTGGTTATCGGAAGCGGGAAGGACCTACCCATCGCCGACAGAATCGTCGAGATGGCGGGCGGCAAGGCGGTATCCCTTGCGGGCGGAACAACCCTGGCGGAACTGGTGGAGATCATGAGGGGGGCGCGGTTGGTGATCTCGAACGATTCGGGACCAATGCATATAGCGGCGGCCCTCAATGTCCCGGTTGCCGCCTTGTTCGGTCCCACCAGTCCCGAGAGGACGGGGCCTTACGGGAAAGGCCACGTGATTATCCGCAGCGAAACAGAATGTTCGCCTTGTTTCAGGAAGAGATGCCGCGACCTCAGGTGCATGCGGGAAATAAGTCCCGAGGCCGTCTTCGAGAAGATCAGGTGCCTTTTCCCGGCCTAGTGCATTGCGGCTTAAATCTCTTTACCCATGATTGTCATTCCAGCATGCCTGCCTGCCGGCAGGCAGGTCTGGAATCTTTCAGAAGGATTGCGGACAAGCCGCAATGACGGCCATCCATGCACTCATAGCAGGACTTTGGCTGTCCCTGTATTTATGTAAAGAAGCGTTGGCCTCACTACACTGGCAGTGCTGACGGTCACTGTTCTTCACGACGTGCTCAAGGAGCGGTTACCTTTTTTTCAGATTTGCCATATAATTTGATATGAGCGGACTTCGGAAAATGTGCGGACTTAACAAGGAGGAAAAATGAAACTGGGAATACTTGTGAACACCGACAGGCATCTCGGACATGTGATGGGACTTGTCAGGGCGGCCCTTGCGAAAGGGCATGAGCTGATAGTCTTCAATATGGACGACGGTACGAAGCTGCTGGCGACCCCTGAGTTTTCTGAACTGTGCAAGATGAAAGGCGTCACTACGAGCTTCTGCGACCACAGCGCAAAGCATGTCGGTGCGCTCACAGAGGGTCTTCCGGAGGAGATTGTCTGCGGCAGCCAGTACAACAATGCCGTAATGAACCACGACGCCGACAAGATAATTGTGTTGTAGGG
>JBJKOV010000181.1:0-3148 GCA_046707105.1 Thermodesulfovibrionales bacterium | reverse complement strand
TTCTGCCGTCCCATACCAAAAGGGCAGAATGTTCCACCGTAACTGCGTAAAGAGCGATTACAGAGGCTGCAGCAGAAAACATCGTACCCAGTGAAAGCAATTCGGGATATTCCCCTGTTGAAAGGGTCCTGGCATATCTCAGGCTGATCAGCATGCCGGCGTATGTGAATCCCACTGTCAGGCCCATTACATATCCTGTTGTACGGCCTGCCGATGCCGTTGCAAGGGGTGTCAAAAGATAGAGTCCCGCCAACACCATGGCTACCGTCATGTAAAACTTCGCGGGTATCTTCTCCCTGAATATGAAAGCAGCAAAGAGGGTAACGAAGATTACCTGGGAATTCCCAAGGAAAGTTGCGGGCCCTGCTCCAAGGAATATTATGGTCTTATGCCAGACCGTCAGGTCGATCCCGAGAAATATTCCGGCGGCCAGGGAAGGCAGAAGCCACCGGAAATGCCCCGGACCGGATTCCCTTCTATAATTAAACAGTGAAATGATCAGGAAGAATACCGCAGCGTAGAAGGACCGGTAAAAAGCGCTGACTGTGGGGCTGAAGCTTACAAGCTTTACAGCCAGAGGCGAGAAACTTATCGCAGTAACTCCCGCCAGGAGTTTAATGTGGCTTGCGGGGTTCTTCATAAATTGTCCTGCATGAGCCGGCGGCCTCAATCCGCCCGGCAGCATGCAGATAAAGCATGTCTCATGTTGACCGGGACGATGTTGTCGGGGCACCCCTGGAATCCGCCTGTAAAACTCGATAGGACAAGCATGGACAATAACAGAATCAGGTGGAAGAAAAAAGAGGATATTATCGTTTCTTTCAGATCCATGACCAAACTGCTTTTCCCACAATGGTTATTATAACCGATAACCGGAAGGCATCGTTTAGAACGACCCTTGCAACATTTACCGAAAAGAGGACTGCCCTGTATAAATAATTACGCCGGTGAAGAGGAAACTCTTACCTTTGCGGTCTGAAGCGGACCGCCAACGGACGCGGACTGCGATTAATGCTGTTGCAGCGCGCCGTTAACGGTGTTAGCATGTACTGTAGCGATAAACAGGCAACGGTCAAACAGCACGCCTGCGAATTTTGTGCCTCGGCGGCGAACCGGTACTTTTTTTGCGGCTGTTGAGACCGCTTTGTGCGGAACGGCAGACGGCGGGGAAATATGTCATTCAAGGAGTGAGGAGATGAGCCAGCAATATGAAATCGGAATGGTCGGCCTCGGCGTCATGGGCCGGAACCTTCTTTTGAACATGGCGGATCACGGATACGCCGTGGCCGGCTACGACAGGGACCTCAGCAAGGTCGGGGCACTGAAAAAAGAGGCGGAAAACAGGGAGATCTACGGAGCAGATAACATGAAGGATTTTGTCGCCCGCCTGCGCCGCCCCAGGGTAATCATGATGCTCGTGCCGGCCGGACCGGCCGTGGATTCAGTGATTGTCTCTGTTCTCCCCCACCTTGAAAAAGGCGACCTGATCATCGACGCCGGGAATTCACATTTCACTGACACAGATCTGCGGGCCGGGGAACTTTCACGAAAGGAGATCCAGTTTCTCGGCGTCGGCGTTTCGGGAGGGGAGTCGGGTGCCCGCCACGGCCCGAGCATGATGCCCGGCGGGCCGAAAGAGGCATATGACAGGGTAAAACCCCTGTTCGAAGCGGTGGCGGCAAGCGTGGGGGGAGAGCCCTGCGTCACCTTTCTGGGGCCGGGGTCCGCGGGCCATTACGTCAAAATGGTCCACAACGGCATCGAATACGGCATCATACAGCTCATAGCCGAAACCTATGACTTTATGAAACGCGGGTTGGGTCTGTCCAACGACGAACTGCGCGACATCTACGAAGGATGGATGAAGACTGAACTCAACGGCTATCTTGTCGAGATCACTTCCGAAATATTCCGGCGGGTTGACGAGAAGACCGGCCAGAGTCTCATCGATGTTATTCTCGACGAGGCAAAGCAGAAGGGCACGGGCAAATGGACATCCCAGGACGCCATGGAACTTCAGGTGCCGGTACCGACAATCGACGCCGCTGTATCGACGCGTGATATGTCGGCCTTGAAGAGTGAACGTGCCGCTGCGGCCCAGCTCTTCGAGGGGCCGGCAGGCTCATTTCACGGCGACAGGGAGGCGGCCCTGAACCAGCTCCGGGACGGCCTTTATGTCTCGATGGTCCTGACATATGCACAGGGCATGGCCCTCCTCGGGAAGGCATCGACTGCTTACAACTACGACCTTGATCTGCAGGAGGTGGCACGCATCTGGAGGGGAGGGTGCATCATCAGGGCGCTCCTCCTGGAAGATATCCGGGCCGCCTTCAGGACCAAGCCGGACCTTCCCAACATCCTGATGGCCCCCCATCTGAGTGAGGAAGTTCTGACGCGACAGGATGCCCTCAGGGCGGTCGTGACCACCGCGGTCGAACTGGGCATCCCGCTGCCGGGCATGGCCGCTTCCCTGGCATATTTCGACAGCTACCGGAGCGCCTGGCTGCCTGCAAACCTGATCCAGGCGCAGCGCGATTACTTCGGCTCCCATACGTACGAGCGGGTGGACGAAAGAGGCGTTTTCCACACCGAATGGAGAGAGGGAAATAGAGAGAAATAAGAGGTCCTTTTCGTGACACCGGCGGCAGCGCTCGTATATTCTCTTTTTTTCGGTCTGCTTCACGGAATTCTCCCCGATGAGCATACGTGGCCCATTACGTTCAGTTATGCCGTCGGCGGAGCAGGCGGCAGGCAAGGGATGAAGGCCGGGCTTTATTTCTCAGCGGCATTTACCGTCCAGCGAATGATTCTCTCTGAAGTAGCATATCTGGCCCTTGCACCTTTCCTGCTTTCACCGACGGTGAACGGCTATGTCAACATGATCGTGGGTTTCACGATGTGCGTCGCGGGTGCCGTCGTCCTGAAGAGAAACCTCTACCCCCACTTCCATCTTTTCGGGCATTGCCACGGCGAGGAATGCGATATGGAAAGTTCAACACAGGTTTTGACAACACGCCACGAGGAGGCTGCCGGCACCCCGTCGGCACCACCGGTGAGATGGACCATTGTGCACGGGTTTATCGCAGGCTTCGGTTTCGGCGGATTTTCGCTTTTCATCAACACCGTCGCTGCTCCGGCCATGAAAAAC